>DXEV01000085.1 GCA_019114785.1 Candidatus Anaerobiospirillum pullistercoris
TACGTAACTGTGCAGCTTATTGGCTAATAACTCGAAGTTCTTGTCAAGAACCTACACAGATTGTTTGTATCTAATTTTTAAAGAACCACAAAGCGCTAGGCTTTGCTTTTTTGCTGAACTTTCGCGCTGTAGTGCGTTTCAGCGGGAACGTATTTTAAGGATTTCCGATCCACTGTCAACAACTTTTTTAAAGAAAAAACATTTTTTCTGTTTTGCCGTTAAATTTGATTGCCGTCACAATTTTCTTAAAAGCCGATATTTAAGCGCTTTTTCTCAAAAACAAAAACACATTTTAAGCCTAAAATTTTTTTAATTTTTTTCGTCCGCACAGGTCGCCACACAGGACATGTGGAACTTGCTCTGCCTTCCCCACCTAACTGGCGGTACCAACAAGGCTGTTATGAGCAGCAAGCTGGCTGGCAAAAAGCCAAGCCTTCGTTTGCTTGTTCGCTTGCTCGCTCGCTGAGCCCAGCCTTAGCTCACTGAGCCCAGCATTTGCTCTACCAAAAAGAAAAAGGGCTATGACCATCCACTCAGCCACAGCCCTTGCAGGGACAAACAGGTTTTCAACAGTTTTTGGTAAACGACGGCCTTGGGAAGCCTTTAGGCTTTAGGCGTTAGGCTTAGTCTTAGGCTACCGAGCTTTGCTCGCTTGGCAGCTGAAGCAAATTCAGCTCTGCAGGCATGTTAGGAATAGTCGTGATTAAAGCCTCAACCTCACCTGAAATCGTAAAGGCACCAGTGGCAGCTGGTACAAAGTAGCTCTCACCAGCACGATAGGCAAAGCTAGTCTGGCCATCACTGATAATGCCCTGACCGGAAAGCACCAGAATGCTCACAAAAGAGGTGTGGTCGGCATACAGCTCCACACTCTTGGCAATAGAGCCATCTAAAGTCAGCTTGTCCACACAGAAGTATGGGCACAAGCCTAAGTGGTGCTTAAAATCGTGGGTCTTGGCTGGCCCAAAGTTAGTAACCGCTAAAGCCTGCTTAACATGTAAAGCACGCTCGTTGCCTTGGGCATCCTTGCGCTTATAGTCGTAAATGCGGTAAGTCACATTGGAATTTTGCTGGATCTCTGCAATCAAGATTCCCTTACCAATAGCGTGCACCGTACCAGCGTCGATAAAGAACAGATCGCCTTTCTTCACAGGCACTTTATTGAGGAGATCTAAAAGAGTGCCATCCTCAATGGACTTAGCAAACTCCTCAGGGGTCACAGGACGTTTAAAACCGTAGTAAAGGAAGCTGCCTTCTAAGGCATCGACCACATACCACATCTCGGTCTTACCAAATTGCTTCTCATGCTCTAAGGCATAAGCGTTATCTGGGTGCACTTGGATCGAGAGGTTATCTTGTGCATCGATCAGCTTGATCAGCACAGGGAAATCTTGGAAGTGCAGGCAGTTGCTGCCTAAGATAGCCTTACCGTGAGTAGCGATATATTCACTTAAGGTTGGAGCTTGGTGCTCCTTGTTCACACCTTCACCGCCAGCGCACACATAGCAATGGCCATCAGGATGACAAGAGAGCTCCCATGTCTCCGCAATACGACCACTGGCTGTACTGGCAGTTTTGCCATACTCATGCACTAAACGTGAACCGCCCCAAATATAGTCCTTAGCACTTGGGCTTAATTGCAGAATAGCCATAAGGATCAATACTCCACAGAATAGATCTAGGCTTAATTGGGCGGTAGGCTACTTTGCAGCTACTTTGCAGCTGCTTAGCTGCTGCTGCTTTACGGCAGCTTAGCAGCTGCGCTGTTATTGTTGCAGCAAACTCTCTGCGCTTTTACATCAGTAAGACTAGGCTGACATAAGCAATGCTTCACTCAAAATTATGTGGCCTAGCAAATAGGAGCTATGCATATCACAGACATTACCGACAGGATGCAACCTGATCTGCTGCCTTGCTTACACTCCAACCACTTACTACGCTCCATCCTGCTGTTTTTACTGTCCCTGAATAGCCATAAGTCTTGGTACTTATGTATCTTTTTAGGGGCCAACAGACAAAAAACCCCCTTACCCCCAAGCCTTATGACTAGGGCATGCTCAGCGACAATAAGATCTGGTAGCAGTAAATAGAGCAAACACTACCTACTGCTCTAGCGGACTTTAGGTCTATCCCTTACCTAAAACTCTTGATGGATCGCAGTGACTTCACTGGTTAGGCTACATACAGCGAATAATGGCAAAAGTGCTCAGCTTAGAGATGTAGAAGAACAAGCCCGAAAAATACTGGCAGCCACTCAAACTTTTCTTTTAGTCCAACAAGGGACTAAGCCTAGATCTATGAGAACAGCGAATGACTGCGATTTGCTCGGGCTAAAAAAGTAGCTACTGCCCAAATGGACATGAAACAGGGAGGCTTGTTTAAGCACTTTTGTACTTAAGTGGCATCGCACTTAAGCTCCCTGTTCCTTAATAATGTTGTTGCCTTAACTTGGCCATCAGAGGCCACCTTCAAGGTGCTGTCAGGCCACTTGGCTCTAGCCACTTGGCCCTAGCCCCTTTATGTCTTCTTTGACTAAGGCTGTAACAGCTGCTCGAGCTCACGGCCTAAGCTCTGCAGCTCTTGCTGAGCTTTGTCCATGCTGTCTGCACATACGCCCATATACAGCTTGATCTTTGGCTCAGTGCCCGATGGACGAATGCAGAACCAAGCATCACGCTCTAAGGTGAAATACAGCACATTGGAGTTTGGTAAGCCGGTCTTACCCTCGGCACCAGTCAGCAGATCAACAGCACGATCCTGCTTAAAGTCCTTGAACTCGACTACCTTGTAATCACCCACCTGGGTGGGGATCTGCTCACGGATCCGCTCCATCATGGCATTGATCTGACGAGCACCATCTTGACCATCCAAAGTCAGGGTTTGCAGTGCCTCTTGATAGTAGCCATAGCGCTTGAAGATCTGCTCCATCAGGTCACATAAGGACATGCCCTCATGCTTGCAGTAAGCAGCCACTTCACACAGCATCATGGCGCTGACAACAGCATCCTTATCACGAGCGTGAGTGCCGATTAAGGCTCCATAGCTCTCTTCGTAACCAAAGACAAAGCTGTGCTTAGCAGGTTGAGGCTCTTGCTCAAAGAATTTGATCTGCTCGCCAATGTACTTGAAACCCGTTAAGGTCAGGATCAGCTGTAACTTAAAGTCATCGCAGATCTTGCGCGACATCTTGCCCGAAACAATGGTACTTACCACGGTACCGTTAGCAGGCAACTGCTGTAAGGCTTGCTTTTGTGAGCAAATGTAATACAGCATCAGCATGCCAGACATATTGCCGGTAAAGGATTGGTATTCGCCCTTGCTATTCTTAGCATATACACCAATACGATCGGCATCTGGGTCAGTAGCTAACACCAGATCAGCTTGCTCAGCTTGGGCCAGCTTTAAAGCTAACTCAAAGGCCTTTGGATCCTCAGGATTTGGCGAGCGCACTGTTGGGAAAGCACCATCTGGTTGCTCTTGCTCGGTAACAACCTTTACCTGAGTAAAGCCCAATTCTTTTAACACGGTGCGTACTGGGATATTGCCCGTACCATGAAGAGGGGTATAGACGATCTTGAGATCACCTGCAGTCTCTTTTAAGAGCTCAGGATTAATGATCTGCGACTTCACTGCCTCGTAGTAGGCACGATCCAGCTCAGGAGAGATCTGCTCGTATAAGCCTTGGGCCTCAGCCTGCTCCTGCTTCATGGTCTTCACGGTCGCAAGATCTGTGACCTTGTTGACGCAAGCAATGATGTCCTTGTCTACAGGGAAGGTGATCTGAGCACCATCCTCACCGTAAACCTTATAACCGTTGTAAATAGCAGGGTTGTGGCTAGCTGTTACCACAATACCGGCCTTGCAGTGTAAATGACGCACAGCAAAGGAGAGCATTGGGGTTGGGCGTAAGCTTGGGAAAATATAGGCCTTAATGCCGTTAGCAGCTAAGCATAAGGCAGCATCTTGGGCAAACTCTGGTGAAAAATGACGAGAATCAAAGCCAATAGCAACTGCTATTTGTTGGCCAGCTTGGCCATAGCGCTCTAATAAGTAATTGGCTAAACCTTGGGTAGCCTTACGCACGGTGTACACGTTCATACGATTGGTACCCACACCAATCTTGCCACGTAAACCACCAGTACCAAACTCTAAATCGCGATAGAAACGATCCTGCAGCTCTGCATCCTGACCGTCACGCTCTAAAGTGCGCAGCTCTTCCTTACTCTGCTCATCGATCACAGCAGAATCTAGCCACTGCTGATAACGATCCTTGTAATCCATTGCTCTTACCCCTGTATTTGCTAGGCAAATTGCCCTTCCTGCGGCCGTGCTCTTGCAAACTTCAACAAGAACCTTTCACAGGAAGGTGGTGCAAGGTCGAGCCTGTTTCGCCTGAGACTAGCCTAGCTTAGGCTAGGCTTGCTTAAGTTAGGCTAGACTAGCTCGCCCTTGCTTGGTTGCTATGTACTCTTAGTGTTTAGAGCACACCAGCCTGCTTTAACACCTCAGTGTTGCGATCAATCAGCTCGCAGCGCTGACGCACGCACTCCACCGAACGCAGTGGATCTTGAGGAGTGTTGAAGAGGTAATCCTCTAACTTAGCCACAGAGGTGGTAGCCACGTGCATACGGGTATCAGAAGAAGCGTAGTAAATGTAGACATCACCGTTGTCTAAGGCCACAGCACCGTTAGTGAAGACCACATTGGACACGTCACCCACACGCTCATGACCAAATGGCACTAAGAACACACCAGATGGAGCGGCGACTAACTTGCTAGGGTCATTGAGATCAGTACCAAAGGCATAGAGCACATAACGCAGACCGGCAGCGGTATTACGCACACCATGAGCAATATGGATCCAGCACTTGCTGCCCTTGAAAGGAACAGCGCCCGCACCATTCTTAGACTCAGTAATGGTGTGGTACACACGACGCGAAATGATCTTCTCTTCGTTGATCACGGCATGGGTGATGTCATCGCACAGACCGAAGCCAATACCACCACCAGAGCCAGTCTCGATAAAGCCATCCATAGGACGAGTGTAGAAAGCGTACTTGCCATCAACAAACTCAGGGTGCAGCACCACATTGCGTTGTTGTGGAGATTGCAGGGTTACTAAGTTTGGTAAACGCTCCCAGTTCTTTAAGTCCTTGGTGCGCACGATACCAGCAGCAGCCACAGCGGCCGACAGATCATTGCTGGTGGTATCCTTGCTCTCAGAGCAGAAAACGCCGTAAATATAGCCGTCTTCATGCTTGGTTAAGCGCATGTCATAGACATTGGTTTCCTCTGGGCAGGTATCTGGCAACAGAATTGGCTTATCCCAGAACTTGAAGCCGTCAACACCAGTGCTGGACTCAGCGACAGCAAAGAACGACTTACGATCATTACCCTCAACACGGGCCACCACATAGAACTTGCCATCTAAGTAGATAGCACCGGAGTTCATCACGGCATTGATGCCTAAACGCTCCTCAAAGTAAGGATTGGTCTCGGCATTGAGGTCATAACGCCAAGCTACAGGAGCAAACTCACGGGTGAGGATTGGGTACTGATAGCGGTCGTAGATACCGTTGTAGAAATCAGTCTTCTGATTCTTGCGGGCCACTAAAGCGTCAACTTTGGCCTGCTCAACAAAATAACGAGGATGCAGTTTCATAGTAGTAAGGAGCTAAAAGTTTGCGATTGCTTGAATCGGCGCTCGTGGAGCTACTGTCTCTGAGTCAATAAAGCCCCTCCTCTCAAGCTCAAGTTTGCATACAGCCAAGAGTTGCAAACATATTGCTGAGAGGAGCTGACTTGGACTAGAGATAAGGCCTTCCATCACACCTCAAAATCAGTGAGGAAAAAGAGGTTTAAAGCTCAGGCAGGTGCTCCCTTTAACTGCTGTATTGTTCTGGTCAGAGTTGCAATTGGACTGAGCATCTTGCTATAGCTCAGTTCCATCTGACCAAAAGCTCAGACCAGTTAAAGCTCGAGCAAGAGGTGGAACTAAAAAACTTGTGACAGCGGACAAGGCTGCGCTTGTCAGCAGACAGCGCTGACTGCGTTGCTTACTGATTGGCTGCCAAAGCCTTCAGGCGACGTACTGCTTCGTAGCACATACGGCTGTTGTGGTATGGGCACTTCCATGGCTCCACAATTGGCTTTGGATCTGGTTTGCCCTCGGCATTGACCGACCAATACCACTCAGAGCCCTCGCGAGAATCCACCATCGTGGTCTCGATGTAGTGGTAAATGTCAGCTGCTGCCTCTAAGAACTTCTCTTCGTGCATGTTGCGATAGGCGTTTAAGAAACCCACCACAGACTCGGCTTGGATCCACCACACACGGGTAGTGTTATCCACACCACGCTCACACTCATTAAGCAGAGAATGATCGCGATAGGCAGTGGCGTAAACCTTTTGCGCTAAGGTATTCACGATTGGGCGGATCTTGGCGGTGTAGTACTGGTCGTCTAACACCTCTAAGCAGCGATCCACCAACCACGAAGTCTCAATATCGTGGCCATAGGAGTACAGGTCGATCAGGCTCTGCCAGTTGTCATCAAAGAACACTTCCTGACGGCCTAAGACAGGGTTAAAGATCTTGTCAGCGATCAAGTCGAGCATGTAATAGAGGTTGTGCTTCACCTGTAAGGCGCGTACATCTAACTTGCTTTTCTCCAGCTCACCTTGAGCATTGGTAGCATCAGCCTTAAGCACGCGATAGAGCTCGGTATAGGCCTCAAATACATGCAATAAGGTATTCATGGTGCGCGAGGCCATCACGCCGTTTTCGGAGAGCTTGCTGTTATCCTCAGGCTCAAATTTGTAGTTAAACGACTCTAAGTAACCACGCTCATCCTTGCACTTGCGCTCAATCACCTCATACAGAGCAAAAGCGTGCTCTAAAGCTTCCTGCTTATGAGTTGCAGCGTAATAAGAGGACAGTGCGTAGATGGCAAAAGCTTGGTTGTATGTGTGCTTGGTGCTATCGCTGACGGTACCGTCATAGTTCATTGACCAGTAAATACCGCCGTAGGTCTGATCAAAGCAGTGCTCGCACATAAAACGGTAAGCGTGATCAGCAGCCTCTAAATACTGAGGCTCTGGCTTAAACATGTAAGCATTGGCAAACGACCACAGAATGCGGCTGTTTAAGATGCAGCCTTTCACTGCTTGTGGCTCCAGTTTGAGATCAAAGCTCAAACCACCAAAGAAGCCACCATGCTCTTGATCTTTGAGTCCCAACCAGAAAGGCAGTAATTTCTGCTCTAAGTGCTGCTCAATCTTGTGAGACAAATCCAGCAAATTAACCATTTCAACCCCACCACCAGCCAAGACTAGGCAGAACAAAGCTGCTGATTACCACTACATTCTTGGCTCTAAAAACCTGTTTAGCGCATAAGGCTCTTTTCACCAGAGCCTCATGCTTACCTTTAGGACTGTGGCCAATGGCCGCGCCGCTGGCCGCGCCACTGGCGCATGCCACCGGACACCGGCTGTGGCCGTTATGGCCTTTATGGCCACCGTGGCTGCTATGGCAGCCACAGCTGCCATGGCCTAGCGACGGCCCTCTTCGGTATCAGTCGTGGTCACTTGCGAGTGAGCCTTAATGTAGTCCACCACCTCGTCAACACGAGAAAAGGCCAGACCTACATAGGAATCTGCTGCACCATAGTAAATAGCAATACGACCAGTCTCTGCATCATGAATAGTGGCGCATGGGAAAGTGACATTTGGTACAAAGCCACGCTCTTCATACCATGCCTCTGGGGTTAATAAGAAAGTAGAGCAGCGATACTTAACCTTGGATGGCTCATCGATGTCTAAAATTGCACCACCAATGCTGTAGACATAACCATTGCAGGTGCCAGTTACACCGTGGTAGAACAACAGCCAGCCCTCGGTGGTCTCAATAGGAGCGGCACCACCGCCAATCTTTAAGGATTCCCACCATAAAGAGCCCTTGCTCATCACATGGCGGTGCTTACCCCAGTACACCAGATCTGGACTCTCCGAGAGGAAAATATCGCCAAATGGAGTGTGACCACTGTCAGATGGACGCGACAGCATCATGAAGTTGCCATGAACCTTGCGTGGGAATAACACGGCATTGCGGTTAAATGGTAAGAATGGGTTCTCTACACGCACAAAGGTCTTAAAGTCGGTGGTCTTGGCCATACCAATAGCAGCACCATAGAAGTCTTGGCACCACATCAGGTAGTACACGTCATCGACCTTAACTAAACGAGGGTCGTAGGCATAGATTGGCATGAACTCCTTGCCATTCTCATCCACAAACAGGATGCGCTCTTTGTCAAAATGCCACTCGATACCATCTTCGGAGCGACCTAAGTAAATGTGAGGCACGCCATTAATGGATTCGGCACGGAAGACACCAATAAACTTGCCCTCGTAAGGGATCACTGCGCTGTTAAAGATACGAGCAATGCCCTCAACAGGATTGCGGCCAATAATTGGATTGCGATTAAAACGCCACACTGGCTGCACATTAGCGCTAGGCACAGCATCAGCGCTCACTCCCACAGCACCACCTTGAGGAGCAGCGGCTAAAGCTTCTGCGCGCTCCTGCCATGGCATATTAGGCACTGCCTCACCAATAATCTTGACTGCACTCATGTCCACTCCTAGCCCAGCGGGCTTTTTCCTGAATCAAGAGGTATCACGAGGTCGTAGAGCCATTCCTCTGCTTTTAGCTCTAATCCAACCTCTGTTGATCCAAAACCTCAGTAGTTTGTTCACGTCAGAAGCACATAAGCCTTATGGTTCTACATTCCGCTTCGTTTAACTAAATAAATGACCGCAAAGCAGTCAAATTTTTAGTACTCACTCGGGATCTTGTTGCCACTTGCTGCTTCTTGCTCTAAAACTTTTCGTGCCTCTTTAACTTCTACAGACAACAGTTAACTAAAAGCAAGAAAGAACAGCATTAAGCACATGAACGACTTATAAATCAGCGTTATTTGCATAACACTGCGTTCTGCGTTGCCTGTAATTAAAGCGCAACTTAGTTAATTTGAAAAGAGCTAAACTAAAATTTCAGGTAAATTTTAGTAATTTTTAACTAAATTTTAGATCAAGATCACCTTTTTGCAATTCAGGATTAACTCAAATTTTTAGTTAAATGCTACACTGCGCTCAGCAATTCACGGAGAGGGGTTCGGCTTCACAACCTGCACAGCATTCACGCTACGCTATTTGCAGCATTGCAGCATTGCTACTTTGCAGAGGGATCTGTTTGGTGGTGAATGTCCGAAACCAGTGAGTTTGCTTCTTAATTTTTACTGACGCTCGACCAAACACATGAGCTCCCCTTCTCGTACTTACTTAAGGTCTTCCTTACTTATACGAGGCGCTCTGCTCATGTTGTTTTAGGCTCCCATCGGAAGTGACCTCAGCACACCTGCCTGTTCTGCGCAGGCAAAGTTTTACGGCCACAACGCAGGCAGAGCTTTTAGGCACAATGCTGAAAAGAGAGCATCAGGACAGGCACTAATCTCAGTAAAAGGTTGCTTTTTTCATGATCAAATTAAGTGAAAAAATAGGCTACGGTTTCGGCGACATGGCCTCGTCCATGTTCTGGAAACTGTTTGGTACCTATTTGATGATCTTCTACACCGATGTGTACGGCCTTGAGGCTGCTGCCGTTGGTACCATGTTCCTTGTTACTCGTGTGTGGGATTCGTTCTTTGATCCACTCGTCGGTATCCTCTCGGATCGCACCAAATCCCGTTTTGGTAAGTTCCGTCCATACCTCTTCTACGTCGCCGTACCATTTGGTGTGATCGGCGTGATCACCTTCTTTACCCCTGATTTTGGTCACACCGGTAAGCTAATTTACGCCTATCTCACCTACTCCTTAATGATGATGGTGTACTCCCTCATCAACGTGCCATATGCCTCACTCTTAGGTGTGATGACGCCAAACCCAGCAGAGCGCACGGTTTTATCCTCCTACCGCATGCTCTTTGCCTACTTAGGCAGCTTAGTGGCCTATCTAATCTTCATGCCATTAATTGAGTACTTTAGTGATGGTGATCCAAGTGCTAGCGCTCAGCAAACTGGCTGGACTTTAGCCGTGGCCGTGATTGCCGTGATGTGTATCATTCTGTTCTTAGGTTGCGGTGCCTTAACTCGTGAGCGTATTCAGACCAATGATGACGAAGAAGAAAAGCGCAGCTTAAAGCAGGACGTCAACGATCTGCTGCACAACACCCCATGGTGGTTATTATTCGGTGCCAGTGTCGGTCTGTTAGTGTTCTTCTCCATTCGTGACGGAGCCACCCTCTACTACTTTAAGTACTTCCTCGTGGAAGAAGACATCGGTGGTTTCAGCGTATTCTCCTTATCCTTCACCTTAAGCTCGCTGTTCTTAGCTATTGGTCAGATCACCAACATCATTGGTGTGCTCTTAGCTGCCCCAGTGTCTAACCGTTTCGGCAAGAAAGTGACTTTCGCCACCTCCTCGCTGATCATGATGGGTCTGTCCTGCATCTTCTACTACTTCGATGCTAACGACTTAATCTTAATCTTTGTCTTCGGTAGCTTGATCTCTATCTGCGGTGGCATGCTCTTCCCAATCATGTGGTCGATGTACGCTGACTGCTCTGACTACTCTGAGTCCAAGACTGGCAACCGTGCTACTGGCTTAATCTTCTCGGCCTCTTCGATGTCGCAAAAGTTAGGTTGGGCTTTAGGTTCTGCTATCACCGGCTGGCTCTTATCCTACTTCGGTTTCCAAGCCAACATGGTGCAGGACGAAGAGACTATCCACGGCATCAAGCTCTTCCAAAGCTATCTGCCAGCCGCAGCTGCTTTAATCTCGGTGCTCTTCATCATTGCCTACCCATTAGGCTCTGCCAAGATGAAAGAGATCACTCAATACCTTGCTAAGAAGCGCAGCCAGCACGCTGCCCAGAAGCCAAATGAGCAACTGGATAAGACCATTGCTAACTTCAAGCAGCAACAGCAACCAGCCGCAAGTGCAGGTGCAAATACCGCTGAATAAGCACCAATTAGGCAACTGTCCTCCACGGTTGCCGCCAAAACTCTCGGGCACAGCATTTAGGCCAAGTGTCCGAGGGCTGGGGCCGCTCTTCTTTACCAACAACAAGGGCGACCCTTTTCACTCAGAGCTCTAGTTTGTCGGGGCTCTGATCGAGTCGAAAATAAAGCTTGTCTCTCACCTCCTCCCTAAAATCTGGAGACAATCTCATATAGCTTTGCCAATGGGGCTCGCATGGCCAAAAACCTAGTCGTGCGAGCCCTATTTTTTTCTCTAGGGCAAATAGCCAGAGCTGACACCAACTCAGCCAAAAGGGCTGGCCTAACATAAGCTGCCCAAACTCAGGTAAAAACAGACAATTGAGCAGGCGTGTTGTCGCGGCGAAAATTAATCACCAACACTTAGAACCACGGGACTTCATGCGCATAATTAAGCCATTTCTTGACAAGCGCCATGACCAAACTAAAATTAACTTAGTTGGTAAAGAACTTTCAGAACTCGACTGTCTGTACAAGACTGCTAGAGCCAGCAATACGCAAGTATTTAATGCTGCACTGGCAAACATCTGGCTATTAGCAAGCTGTACCAGCCTAATAGTTTTCAGCATTAATCGGCACAAACACTGCCCATTACTGCCTCTATCGAGCTTAATGCTCCTCTCGGACTTTTTGCCTCTTTTTTGTTATCGGCACTGAAGCAGTCAGGCACAAGCACAAGTAAAGGCACCGGACTAAGGACTCTGTCATGCGATCTAAGAAAAACGTTACTTTGCACGACATCGCGCAGGCGTTAAAAATTAGCGTCAGCTCTGTATCCTTAGCCATAGGCAACCAACCTGGAATCAGTGATGAGCTCCGCGCTCAAGTGATCGCTAAAGCCCAAGAGCTAGGCTATCGCAAGAGCAAGCGCACCAATCAAAATGAAGATCTACTGTCACCTTCCTTTGAGCCACAGAACAGCAAGCTAAGTGGCGAAAGCACTACGACATTCACCAATGCAGCCCTTGCTGGAGCGCAAGATGCAGCTGCAGCCACACCCCTCCCGCCAAGTACTCTGACCGCCGGAACAGGTAGAGGCGACATCCGCATTGATGTGCTGATCGACAATATCTTTACCCAAGAGCTCTCGTCGTTTTACATGGAGATCTTCCGCCAGATCTCGCAATACAGCCTTGCCAATAACATCTCAGTCTTTATCCAAGTACTGGATCACCACGATCAAGCACGTAACGAACAGATCTTAAAAAATCTCCACTACTTGCAACCTCAAGGTGTAATTGTCATTGGGCAGATCAAGCCCCAAGACCTGTCACTACTTAAGAGCAATGTGCTCTGCCCTGTAGTCTTTATCGACTACTACCTTGAGAGCGAAAAGCACTACCATTTTGTGCTGATCGATAGCTTTAGTGGCATGCACCGCTTGGTGAAAAACCTGATTGAAGAGTATCACTACCACGACATGTGCTTTGTGGGCTCCATTCACAAGACCACCAGCATTCTTGACCGCTACTTAGGCTATGTTAAGGCTCTCAAAGAGCATGGCCTTGAAGACAGCATTTCACGTATTTTGCCGGATCGCGATCTGGGTGATAATGAGCAGATCCACGTGGTTTTGCCCGAGGATAAGGCTTTTCATATGCCAGAGATCTTTGTCTGCAACTGCGATAAGACGGCTCTCGCTCTGATTAAAGCCTTACAAAAGCGCGGTCTTAAGGTGCCTGAAGATGTAGGTGTCTGTGGCTTTGATAACTTTATTGACCACAGCGATGAGCCTTTTGCCAACAGTTATGGGCTCAAGATCCACACCTTTGACCACAGCCCACAGCAATTGGCCTATGTGGCTTTAGAAAGCTTGATGCACCGCATTACCACGAACTATGCGCCACATCTGATCTATATTGAGGGTAAGATCGTGCAAGGTAACAGCATCAGCCAGCAGGCCCCTGCCTCTAAAGGCTCCTAAAGGCCCCTAATGGCCCTTAGGCTTGCCGCTTTCCACCAGAGGGCTGGGCCAGCCGGTGAACATGCCCATGACATTGGCCGTGGCATTGGCCTTGGTCGAGGACTAAGCCTTGGCGGCTCTGAGCCTTAGACTAGGCTTTAGCGGCCTCAGCCAAAAGTCCGTGCTCTAATTGCTGCCGCCCTAAACTCATCTCAACCATCCCTTTGCATGTTTTTGTGAGGAACAAGTATTGGCTACTGTAAAACTCAGTGATATCGCCCAAAAACTAGGCACCAGCACGGTTACTGTCTCCAATGCAATCAACGGCAAAGGCTCTATTTCCCCACAGCTCAGAAAAAAGATCCTACAAACGGCCCAAGAAATGGGCTACCAGCGCCGCACTAAAGCTAAAGTCACGGCACAATCAGCTGCTGTTAACAGCGCCAGCCCCCAAGCTCCACTAAGCGCCTTTAACCCAGAAAACAGCGATCTGCAAAAGGATCCGCTGCGTCCTTTACTGCGTCCTTACGCCCAAGGCACTACCGGATCAGGGCAGCAGCACAATACTGACAACACAGCTGTTATTGCCAATTCAAACGCAAGCGCAGATACCGCTGCTGACACTACTCCAGAGCAAGCAACTGCCAATAATGGTCTTAGCAATGGCTTTAGCAATGAGCAGAGCTCTGACCATCCTGCCTCTACAGCGCCCGCCCCGCAACTGACCACCAGACAGATCGGT
>DXEV01000086.1 GCA_019114785.1 Candidatus Anaerobiospirillum pullistercoris
CCAATAAATGCGCACAAGAGGAATTGTTATGTCTTGGTATTTGGCTCTGTCTTTACGTGCCAAGTTACTCGTCAGTTTTGGCATCGTGATCGTTTTAACTGCCATGATTTCGGCTGCCTCTTTGTTAACTATGCGCAAAACGCAGGATGTAGCTGCCTACCTTCAGTGGTCTCTTGCTGGTCGTTTCCAGCGCGTGGAGAGTGTCTTGCTCTCGGCCATTCATTTGCAAGAAGACATCATCATCTACATCAACAACGCCAATGCTAATCCTAGCTATTTGCAGAGAGCCCAAGAGGAGCTGCAAGCCCTGAACTCTGGAGCAAATGAGCTGCAAGTGGCTCGTTACCCACAAGAGATCGGTGCTATTAAATCCACCAATGCAGCAATCACCTCCGCTTTCCAAAACAACATTCGTCCACTGGTAGATCAGGGCAAAACTGCTGAAGCTGCTCAGATGTATGTAAATGAGGTGCTGCCACAGTTTTCGACCATCTTCGATAACCTCAATAAGGTGCGTGGCATGCAGATTAAAGATGCTCTTGAGCGCGCCAATGAGGCTGCAGCTACTGGCCCAATGTATTTTGTGCTCTTCATGTCCTTGGTGGTGGTCATTGTTTCGATCATCATTGCTTCATTCACAGCCTCGTACTGCAAGCGAGCTATTAACACTTTGATCTCTTATGTTTCGACCATTGAGAGCAAGGATCTGAGTCAGAAGATCACGGTGCGTCACAAGGATGAGTTTGGTCAATTGACTCAGTGCGTAGAGAATCTTCGTGCTCAGCAAAACGCCATAATGACCGAAATTAGAGCTATCAGCGATACTGCTAAGAGCTCGTTAATCACTATGCGTGATGATATGGCCAAATTAAGCGATCATGCCCAAGATACGGAAAATCGCTCGCTGACGGCGGCTGCTGCCTCCCATGAGATGGCAGAGACTACCCGTGAGATCTCATCCAACTGTGAGCAAGCTGCTAACTTATCTGCTGAGTCGAGCCAGATCACTTCAGACGGTATCCTTAAGGCCAAGGGCTCCATTAAGGAGATCAATGATCAATCTCTCAAGACCAAAGAAGACAGCAAGCAGATCGAGGCTATGGTCAATCAGTCGCGCAGCATTGCTTCCATCGTCGGTACTATTGATGAGATTGCCGCCCAAACTAATCTGCTGGCCTTAAACGCTGCTATTGAGGCTGCGCGTGCCGGTGAGGCTGGTCGTGGCTTTGCTGTGGTGGCAGATGAAGTTCGTGCCTTAGCTAATCGCACCAGTTCTTCTACCAGTGAGATCTCCAATAAGATGGTCTTAATTGAGGGAGATGCTAAGAACGCTTCGGATTCTATGGCGCGCTCGGTGTCGGATATGGAGGCTATTGCCTCGGAGACTGCTGCTTTAGAGCAAGTGTTCAATGACATCTTGGATCATGTCAACGAAGTGAACTCTCAGATCACTCATATTGCCGCAGCAGTGGAGCAGCAATCTACCGCAACAGCTGAGATCTCCTCACATATTCAGTCTTTAACTGACAGCTCCAAGGAAGTGGCTCATGTGGCAGGTGAAACTCATGATGCCTTGGTGGAGTGCTCGGGGAATATTGAGCAGTTACACAGTCGTATTCGCTCCTTTAAGCTGTAAGAGTTAAGAGGACAGCGACCGATCAGTAGCATGGTAGCTATGGTTTGGCTGCCATATTTTGGCAGCCATATGCAAGTCCTTCCGATAATCCATGCCACTTTAGGCGAGTATTCAGGCTCTATTCATGTCCTTAACTTGTACGACAAGTATATCTATAAGCAGCAGGACTGCTCAATATTAAGACATTAGAACTTTCCTTTGCTTTTGAGTAAGTTCTTGGGTTTTATGAGGCTGCGAACATGGTGGCTCGTATTAATTTGTGAGCAAGCCTCGTTCGTTGGACTTTTGAGAAAAAAGGGGAATAACTTTTTTCACCGGTCTTTACGTCTAACGGCGCTAAATAAGCCGTTTTGTTTTGTATACTGAACGCAGTTGTTTCTAGAGCAGCTGACGATGTGTTAGGGAAAGCGCGCGCAAAGTAGCGCCATATATTTTTTGCAATGAGTGGAGTTGGCGGCAACCCCCTCTTGGCAAAATTAGGCAAACAAAGGGAGCGGACTAGGTTAGGCTCCAACATCATCTCTGTTTTTAGAACTGAGCAAGTACTGGACAACCTGAGACCGTTTCCTGACTTTGACACGTGCGCTTAATGCACATTGGTCAGATAGATTCACCGGAATGGCTGTAAAGGCTAGCACCGCTAGGACTGAGTATGTCTGCATGCTTAGCTTGCTTTTGCGCTGCTGGTGGTGGCAGGAATAATAGCAGACGATTGGGGCAAGGCTCTTTTTTAGAACCGAACCAGAGAGCGCTCCTAATGGCTGCAATAGGTTTTAGGTGCTTTTATGGGTTGGTACTATCTTTTGTCAATTCGCGCCAAATTGCTCTTAGGTTTTGGCGTTGTAATTTTGCTGACAATTGTTGTGTCTGCGACCTCGCTATTTTCGATGCAGCGCACACGCTCAGTTGCTGATTATATGCAGTGGGCGCTGACAGAGCGCTATTCGTTGGTGGATGACATCTCCTTAATGACGGTTAATCTGCAAGAGGAGTATATCGTCTTCGTTAATACCTATCGTCGCAATCAACAGGTATTAGGTGAAATAGAGCAGAAGATCAATCAGTTTGTATCCAGTGTGCAGCCACTGTCGCCTGATCGATTCCCTCAAGAGATCTCTGTGCTGAAAAGAGACACGGAGCTCTTAAACAATCTCTTTAGAGATAAGATCAAGCCTTTAACCCTTGAAAATGATGTTACCGCCGCAGCTTTTACCTATGTAGATGAAGCTCTGCCTCTCTTTGCGGAAGTTAATGCCAATCTTAAGCAGATCCGTGAAAAGCAGATTGCTGATGTCCTAGCTCAAGCTGAGCTTGCCGCATCTCCTGGCCCTATGTTTTTAGTGCTCTTCATGTCGGTGGTGATCTTTGTTATCTCTATTCTGATCGCTTTATTTACCGCAGCCTATAGCAAGAATGCGATTATGAGACTGATTGGTTATGTCTCTACGATCGAGGGGCGCGATCTCAGCCAGAAGATCACGGTGCGTAATAAGGATGAGTTTGGCCAGCTGGCTCAAAGTGTGGAAAACTTACGTGCTCAGCAAAACGCTATCATGACAGAGATCGGCAATATCGCTGATATTGCTAAGGATGCTCTCACTAATATGCGTCATGACATGTCTAAGCTGAGCGCAGATGCTCAAGAGACCGAGAGTCGCTCGCTGACCGCAGCCGCAGCTTCTCATCAGATGGCAGAAACCACCCGCGAGATCTCCTCAAACTGTGAGCATGTGGCTAACCTCTCAGCAGAGTCGAGCAAGATCACTTCTGACGGTATTGTGAAGGCTAAGGGTTCCATTAAGGAGATCAACGATCAATCGCTGAAGACAAAGGAAGACAGTAAGCAGATTGAGGCTATGATCAATCAGTCGCGTAATATCTCCTCGATTGTGGGTACTATTGATGACATTGCAGCACAAACCAATCTGCTGGCTTTAAATGCTGCTATTGAGGCTGCTCGTGCTGGTGAAGCCGGTCGTGGCTTTGCGGTGGTTGCCGATGAGGTGCGCGCCTTAGCTACCCGTACTACTTCTTCGACCAACGAGATCTCTAGCATGATGACGTTGATCGAAGACGATGCAAAGAATGCTTCTGATTCTATGACACGCTCGGTGGCAGATATGGAATCTATTGCTACTGAGACTGCTGCCTTAGAGCAGGTCTTCAATGACATTCTGGATCACGTCAATGAGGTGAATACGCAGGTGACGCAGATCGCTGCGGCAGTGGAACAGCAATCCACCGCAACAGCAGAGATCTCATCTCATATCCAGTCGCTGACAGACGGCTCTCAAGCTGTGGCTCGTGTGGCAGGTGAGACCCATGATGCGTTAGTAGCTTGCGCTGACAACATTGAGCAATTGCATAGCCGCATTCGTTCTTTCAAACTCTAGGCAAAAACTGAGCTCATGGCCATCAACAGCAATGTGTATTCTGGCCTGAGCCGAGACCTGCCTTGCTCACACCTACTAACGGGTGATATTGGGTAAGAATTTTTGCTAACTTGTCTTACAAGCTTGTTTTGCAGGCTCGTTTTTTCGCCCCTAAGTACTCGGTATTTAGGGGCTTTTTTATGTCTGAGCAAGAGCAAGAAATGAACTGAAATGATGTGTAGCAAGCAATTTTGCTGACTGTT
Source organism: Candidatus Anaerobiospirillum pullistercoris (assembly GCA_019114785.1). Classification (GTDB taxonomy): domain Bacteria; phylum Pseudomonadota; class Gammaproteobacteria; order Enterobacterales; family Succinivibrionaceae; genus Anaerobiospirillum; species Anaerobiospirillum pullistercoris. The sequence goes on from DXEV01000086.1 coordinate 4,272, forward strand.
TTGTGTGCGTTCTAGGCTTTGTCTCTGCCCATTTTGCCGGACGTTGAGGGAATATGAGCCAGTGTCGTGTCAGTAGGGTGGAGAGCTTGTTGCGGAAAATTGCGCTTGCTGCAAAGCTCAGAAACATGGGGAATTGCGAAGAAATTTTTTCAACTGCTGTGCATTTGTTGTCACTATTGCAAGTGTTTGCAGTATACTAATAAATTGTGCTTTCTTGGATCCAAGTAACTCGTTGTAGCTTGTATCCAAAGTAAAAGCAGGGGGAGCAGAGCTCTGCACGAGAGGAAATATAAGGAACACAGAGCGCTCCAATAGATTGAGGTAAAAAAGGTTTTTTGTATGTCGTGGTATTACGCTTTGTCGCTGCGTGCTAAGTTGCTTTTGAGCTTTGGCGTTGTGATTTTGCTTACCATTGTGATCACGGCGGCTTCATTGATGTCAATGCAAAAGTCACGTGCGGTAGCTGATTTCTTACATTGGTCGCTTGAAGAGCGCTATCAGCGCGTGGAAAACGTGCTTCTGTCGGCTATGAAGCTGCAAGAGGATATGATCGTTTACATTAACAACGATCGTATTGATTCTAGCTTGTTAAGTGGAACGGAAAATGAGCTCCGTTTACTCAATGAGCATGCCTCCCAGTTGCAAGTGACGCGTTTTCCTCAAGAAATTGGAGCTATTCTCGAAGGCTGTGAGCAGCTGACAAGTCTCTTTAATGGGCAGATTAAGCCGCTGACAGAGAGAGAAAAGGTCTCTGAGGCGGCAGCTGCCTACGTGGGTAAGGCGTTACCTCTGTTTTCGCAAGTGACCAATAACCTGAATAAGGTGCGTGCCAAGCAGATCAGTGAGGCTTTAGTGCAGGCTAATTCTGCAGCTTCAGTCGGCCCTATGATCTTTGTATCGGTTTTGGCAGCTGTGGCGGTGGTGATCTCCTTTATTGTGGCCTCGCTTACCTCTTCCTATTGCAAGTCAGCCATTAACTACCTGATCAAGTATGTGAATATGATTGAACGCCAAGACTTAAGCTCTAAGATTGAGGTTGCCCACAAGGATGAGTTTGGTTCTTTGGCCAATAGTATTGAGAACTTGCGTAGTCAGCAACATGCAGTGATCAGTGAGATCTTTGCGGTTAGTGAGTCAGCAAAGCAAGCTATGGACAGTATGCGTAATGATATGGCTTTGCTCAGTACTAATGCCCAAGAGACGGAAAACCGTTCGCTGACAGCTGCTGCCGCTGCACATCAAATGACTGAGACCACTCGTGAGATCTCCTCTAACTGTGAGCAAGCTGCAAGTCTTTCCACAGAATCGAGCAGTATCACCGCTGACGGTATCCTCAAGGCTAAGGATTCCATCAGAGAGATTGATAATCAGTCTAAGAAGACCAAGGAAGACAGCAAGCAGATTGAGAATCTGATCAAACAGTCGCGCAATATCTCTTCGATTGTGGGCACGATTGATGAGATTGCAGCTCAGACTAACCTCTTAGCTTTAAATGCTGCTATTGAGGCTGCTCGTGCCGGTGAAGCTGGTCGTGGCTTTGCTGTGGTTGCCGATGAAGTGCGTGCTTTAGCCACTCGTACTACCTCTTCGACCAATGAGATCTCCAACATGATGGAGCTGATTGAAGGCGATGCAAAGAGTGCCTCTGACTCTATGACGCGCTCGGTGTCGGATATGGAGACGATTGCTACGGAGACTGCTGCTTTAGAGCAAGTTTTCAATGACATTCAGGATCACGTCAATGAGGTGAACTCGCAGATCACTCACATTGCTGCAGCAGTGGAAGAGCAATCTACCGCCTCCAACGAGATCTCTTCACACATTCAGGCCTTAACTGCTAGTTCGCAGGAAGTAGCCCGTGTAGCTAATGATACCCACGATGCCTTGGTGTCGTGCTCGAACAATATCGATCAGCTTTACAACCAAATGAAGAAGTTTGTGCTCTAAAGGGTGCTCCAATAGACTTCTTTTCCTTCCTTATTCTCTGCTATGCGCAGTGAGCAGGCAGAGGCCGTTTGGCCTCTGATCCTGCGCATAGTAAGTCTTTGCAGCCTGTATGGCAGAGCAGAGCTCTGATGCAGCGGACGCTGTTTTCTAGCGGTGTAGCGCTGAGGCTAAGAAGCTTGCCATAGAGGCTGTCCCATCCCGGTCCATCCCATCATATCCATTCCATCTCCTACACCTTATCGCTATTGCCTTTTCTTTAAGCTCCTTACCAACAGCTACCTGTAGTTTGTTTCCTTGCTGTGTGCTGTGTGGAGCAAAGGTGCGTGCAGGCGCGTGTTAAGTGTGCGCTCCGCCATGAGCCGTCACCTAACGAGTCCCACATAGCGCCAGTTTTGTGGATTTAGAGTCTGATGGTAGCATGAGCATATGAGCCAAGTTTGAGCTTTCTGACTGTTGCCTGAGAGGAGGGGAACAACCAAGATAGCCATAGCCAGTGAAGGTTTAGCGGCAATAGTCAGATCTTGCTGTGCTCATCCTCTGACGGAATAGTGGGAAAACACGGCACCAAGTCATTGCTCAATCTGAAATTAAATACATTTTTAGCAAAAATGACAGTAAATTCTTTTAAGTTCAGATGGCTTATTTATCGTGATTTTTCATGTCAGTGTTTATACGACTTGTCATTATTTATCTAGATTTACGGCATATATCACAAAATAGATGAATTAAATAGAATAGCACTCTATTTAAATTGACTTTATTTTGTTTCTTTTATACATTTATCAGTAATGAAAGTAGGTTCTTAGTTCGAGGCAATATATCATATTGCTTCACTCTGAGTTGAGCTTGCGTCCTCCCTACCCAGAAGAAGGCATCAGTTTTAGAATTTGAGCACAAGCGTTTGGTCGTTGGTGCGTGGATGTGAAGATATCCCAGTGAATGTCTCTTTTTGGGCTAGAGATGCCAAAAAGATGCGAGCAAGCAGCTTCTATCTTCCCTCCTCTTCCAAGCCTTCCCTTGAGATATTCCCTTCTCCTCAAATTCTCGAAGTTGGTCGTTTGTCTGGTTGGTCACTCAGTGTGGCGCGATCGACTGTGCTTATTTTCTGATAGCAGAGCACATGAGAGCGCAGCTGTGAGTTAGTGTGGTTATGAATTTGAGGAAGAACCATGTCCTATTTAGATCAAAGCTTAGATGCTGCGCTTTTGTCGAACACTGCTACTGCCAACGCTGTTGCGGCTGGTAGCAATGGCTATGGTGTCGGTGCTCTTGGCTCTCATGAGAGCGATGCTTGTCTGGAGTCGGCTCAGCCTGATAGTAAAGCTTCTGCCAAGGATGCACAGGGCTTAGCCTCCAGCAATGCCAGCAAGGCCAACAATAGCAGTGATGCTCACTCTTCTGGCTCTAAGTCCAAGCTGTCGGTGACTAACCTCAAGATTTACGCGGCTTTAGCTCCATTTGACGGTGTGGAGCTGAGCGGATCTGCGCTTTTTTCTCTGGCTGAGGACACAAAGTGGTTTACCCGTCCTGAGACCAAGATCTTTGAGTGCTTGCAGGAGTTAGGTCGCTGTAGTGTGGAGGTGCTTAAGCGCAAGACAGGGGTGCGCGCTTCGACTTTGACCCGCGTTTTGTCGTTTTTTGAGCACTTAGAGCTGATCAAGCTTTCGGCTAATGAGGTCTGTTTGCTCCAAAATCAGCCGGTGGATTTTGCTCAGCCAGTGGTGAATCGAGATGCCGTCAAAGAGGCTAAGATCACCTTAGATCTCAAGGCTATTTGCGATCGCAGCATGAAGCTGTTTAACAACACTGTTTTTGAGGCACTGCGTAAGTTTAAGGCGATCAACGTTTTGGATTTACGGGCTTTTTCTGGTGTGAGTCCAGCTCGTTTTCTCAGCTGTTGTGGGCAATTGCTGGCTACAGGCAAGGCTGTATACAAAGCAGGTGTTCTGTATTGGGCCCCTCGCGGATTGCTGGTTAAGCCACGCTCTGCACGCAAGCCTCAGCAAGACAACAATCAGGATGACATAGAGCCCGACGGAACTTGTAATGGGGCTGAAGGCCAAGGCTACAGTGCAGCTACCAAGGGATCTGCCTTAAGCCCTAAAGATGCCACCGTGGCTTCAGGTGCAGCTAACAATATGTCAGCTGTTCCAGCTGAGAATCAGTCCACTCAGGTGAAAGCCGCCATAGACATTGATCTGGATCAGGTGATCTCTCTTAGCGATCGGCTATCTCCATGCTCAGTATCGCCAGCGACCAGCTCCTTTGTCTTGTCATTTGAGGCTGATGCACAGGCGGCTATGGATCCTGTAAAAGCTCCTTTTTCTCAGGAGCCGCAAGAAGTGCCAGCTTTAGCATCCTCTTTTGAGAAGAGTGTAACGCTGAGTGGTTCTGCTTTTCCGCCTATGGTGAGCACTGCGCTGTGCACTGTTCCCGATATGTGGCTGGAGTTTGCTACCTATTCAGGCTGTACCTTGGTGGAGCCAGTAGAGAGAGGGTATAGCGTTTGGGACGTTGTCAAGAAAGATGCCTCAGAGCCAACCTCTAATGCCCAGCTGAGTCATGAGCTTGTCGTGGTTAACAATACCACTCAGCTGAGCTCTGGTACTGTAGCCGATAGTCGTGGTGCAGAGGGCCAGAGCGATAGTACTTGTCCTTTAGACCTAATTGAGGAGGACGAGGAGATAGAGGTTGCTTCTACGGATACCTATGCTTGCCATGTAGGTAACGAAGCTGGTGCAGAGGTCTTAGCTCAAGATCTGCACTCTGAGCACGTAGAGCAAGCTTTACCAGCTGACCAAACGATTCTGGTTCCTCAAAGGATTTCTGACCAAGTTCCTCATCAGATCGAGCCAAGACCTACTCACCAAGAGCTCTCTGCTCCTGTGCCGGTAAAAGTTCCGCCATCTGGTGCGATGTCGTCACCTCAGGTTGATACATCTGCGGCGGGGGTGCGTCCTGAGACAGGGATGCCTCGTATTGAGCAACCATGTGCTACTGCTCCGGTAGTCCC
>DXEV01000087.1 GCA_019114785.1 Candidatus Anaerobiospirillum pullistercoris
GAAAATATGACGCCATAAGGCCATGTTGGAAATGGCCGTAAAAAAGAGCGTGATGAGCGCCACTACCAGCAGATAGTGAACTGGACGTATGGGAAGTGGTTTCGCTAGCCAGAGGAAAATATGAGCTATTCGCGATAGGAGCTGTCGTTGCTTAGGAGTATACATGGTGATCTCTCCTGAGTGGTTTGTTACTAGTTGGCCCAAATGCAAATAATTTGGGCGTATAGCAAGCTTTAGGGAAGTGATATTTAGAAGAAAAAGCTTTTTTGATAGAGTCCGCAGTGGCTAGCACCCATCACTTCATCACGGATCATCTCAAGGCCAAAGAGTGGCTTCTTATTGGTCTTGCCCATCTCTACATACACCAGTCCGTTTTCATTGATGAGATCGCGCTCAACGAGTAGTTTGACGGCTGGCTCAAGCAGGTCGCTCGCAAAAGGTGGATCGAGGAAGATCAGATCAAAGCCTTGGCCTTGAGGCAGATTTTGCAGAAAAGCTAGGGCATCTCCGGTGTGGACGCTTACAGCTTCGGATCCTGAGCTGAAGCCGCTATCAGGTTGTGCAGGCAGCGTTTTTACGGTGCTCTTGAGCAGGGCGGCATTGCTGGAGTCTTTTTCTACGAGAGTGACGCGAGCTGCACCACGGGAATAGGCCTCAAGGCCTAAAGCACCAGAGCCAGCAAAGAGATCCAGTACGGAGGCTCCGATCACTTTATTGCCAATCCAATTAAAGAGCGTCTCACGAGCACGATCAGTGGTTGGTCTGAGACCTTCTAGGTCTAGCACTTCAAGCTTACGGCCTTTTAAGAAGCCGCCAATAATGCGGATTTTATGGTCAAGAGCCATGAAATATCTCCAGAGCAGGGCCAGAAAAGGAAAAATTTCGCTTATTTTAGCGCAGTGAGCGCTGAGGCTTTGCTTTTTGAACAGGGCAAGAGACTTCTGGGAGGATTTTAATGCAAAACGGCTGTAACTAGGTTTTAGGCAAAATCAGGGCTGGATATGGATAAAACACATGTTTGTGCGTGCCATATTGCTATAATGATGGAAGTTTTTGCGCAAAAATTTAGCCCTCCACCTCTGTACCTGCAGTCAAAGAAAGGCAAGAGTGCTTAATGAAGTGCTGCCTGAATTGAGCTTTTGCTCGGGTAAGGCTAAGGCAAAAGCTGCGTGTGTATCCAAGAGAATGCCGTTTACGCATAGGCGCAATCCCCACACATCAGAGGATTGAAGCTAAATGGCGAGGCAGGCAGTCTTAACGACCATAGGTTTTTCAAAACATGGGTTTATTTTCCTTTTTATTTGGCAAGAAAAAGAAGGACGATGCGCTTGCCCCAGATCAAGAGCGTGAGCAGCAACAGCAGCAAAGCGCTGTAGATCGAGATGATCAAAGCATTGTCGACAATATTGTTGCCGAGGAGCACGAGGCGGATCGCTTTGCGCCACAAGAGGATAACGAGTCGGTATTTGCTGACCAAGCTCAAGGCAGCGAAGAAGAGATCGAGTCCAAGGATCTTCATTCGAGCACAATCGACAGCATTGCAGATCAGGTGGAGGCTGCCGAAAAAAAAGAGCCATCTTGCGACAGCGCAACGAAGGCGGAGAATCTTAACCCTCAAGAGGCTCCAGCAACTGAGCGTGAAAGTGAGGTTGCACCTACTGTCGCAAGTGAGGAAGGCACCGATGCAGCTTTAGCCGCTAAGACCAAGGCAGAGGCCGAAACCTCTATGCCGGTACCAGAGGTGCGCAAGCTTGATCTAACTAAAGACTCACCATTCCGTGATGGCACATTACCTCCACTTGCAGAGGAGCCTGTAGCACCAGCTCCAGAGCCACAGCTGGTAGAGGAAGCCAAGGCTACACCAGTGCCAGTTCCACAGCCGGAGCCGGTAGTAGAGCCAGAGCCTATTCCTGAGCCACATCCAGAGTCAGTGGTGGAACCAGAGCCTGTTCCTGAGCCACAGCCAGAGCCAGTGGTGGAACCAGAGCCTGTGCCTGAACCACAACCTGAGCCTGTGGTGGAGCCAGAACCTGTTCCTGAGCCACAACCTGAGCCGGTAGTAGAGCCAGAGCCTGTACCTGAGCTACAGCCAGAGCCTGTGGTGGAACCAGAGCCAGTTCCTGAGCCACAGCCAGAGCCTGTGGTGGAACCAGAGCCAGTTCCTGAACCACAACCTGAACCTGTGGTCGAATCTGAGCCTGAACCAGTTCCAGAGCCACAGCCTGAAGCAGAGGTAGAGCCTGAACCAGAGCATGCTGCTGTCAACATAGAGCAGCTGGCCGCGCTGAAAGCCGAAAAAGCTGAGAAAGAAGAAAAACCAGAGCCTATGCCTGACATCGGCCCTGCTCCTGAACCAGCTCCGCTTCCAGTTGAGCCAGTAAGGAAGAAAAAGCGCTCCCCCTTCTTTCCTTGGTCGCGTGTGGATAAGGATTTGGGTCATGCCGAGACCAAGGACAAGTCTGACCAGAATGATGGTGCTGAGCGTAGTGCTTCTGGAGATCTTCTTCGAGAATCGCAAGCAGAGCCTGTAGCAGCTGAGGCTAAGCCTGTAGAGGCTGAAGCTGTTGAGGCCAAGCCAACAGAGGCCGAAGCTGTTGAGGCTAAACCAGAAGATGTCGCACCTGCTGAGGCTAAGCCAGCAGAGGCTGCACCTGCTGAGACCAAGCCAGCAGAGGCTAAAGCTGTTGAGGCTAAGCCAGCAGAGACTGAAGCTGTTGAGGTCAAACCTGAAGAGGTCGCTCCTGCTGAGACCAAGCCTGTAGAGGCTGAAGCTGTTGAGGCTAAGCCAGAAGAGGCTGAGCCTGCTGAAGCTAAGCCTTTAGAGGCCGCTCCTGTGGCTGCTAAGCCAAAGGCTACAAAGTCTAAGCGTGGTCGTAAGAAGAAGGCTGCAGAAAAGGTGGCAGCTAGTGCAGCCCCTGAGGCCGCACCAGAGATCAGTGCTGAGAGTGCTGAGCAGGCTAGCGCCGCTCCTGTTGCTACCGAAGCTGCTCCTGTAGCCTCTGAAGAATCTACTCCTGCTGTTGCCGAAGCCCCAGAAGCTGAGGTTAAGCCTGCACGTAAGCGTGGTCGTAAGGCCAAAAAGGCAAAATCTGCTGCTAGCGTAGAGGCAGAAGCCGCTGAAGCTCAAGTTGCTGAACCGCAAGCTGCTGTGTCAGCTGAGGCTGAAGGCTCGACCGCTGAGGTTGCTGTAGAGGCAGAAACGACAGAGACTGTTGAGGCTGAGGCAGAGGCTCCAAGCGCTGAAGCTGAGCTCGTAGAGAGTGAGGCTGCTAGCTCTGAGAGTACTGTTACCTCTGAGGAAAAGCAGTCTTTCTTTAGTCGCTTAAAGCGCTCACGCGATAACTTTGCCCAAAGCATGTCGGCTCTGATCCGTGGTCGTAAGATTGATGATGATCTTTACGATGAGCTGGAGACTGATCTGCTGACCGCTGACTTAGGCGGTGATACCACCTATAAGGTGATTGATCGTCTGCGTGAGGAATCTCGTCTGCGTGACTTAAGTGATGCTGCGGCTTTACGTAAGCGTCTTAAGAAGATCCTCTCTGAGATCCTCGATCCTTGCCAAGAGCCTTTAGTGCTGGTGGATCACAAGCCATTTGTGATCTTAATGGTCGGTGTGAATGGTGCCGGTAAGACCACTACCATTGGTAAGCTGGCTCGTAAATACCAAGATCAGGGCTATAGCGTCATGCTGGCAGCTGGTGATACTTTCCGTGCCGCTGCGGTGGAGCAATTAAAGGAATGGGGCGAGCGCGCCAATGTGCCTGTGATTGCTCAAGCCACTGGTTCGGACAGTGCTTCGGTGATCTTTGATGCCGTCAACGCTGCTTATGCTCGTAATGTGGATGTCTTAATTTGCGATACCGCTGGTCGTCTGCAAAACAAAGACAACCTCATGGATGAGCTGCGCAAGATCGTGCGTGTGATGAAGAAGATTGACCAAGGTGTGCCTCATGAGGTCTTATTAGTCTTAGACGGTACTACAGGTCAAAACGCTGTCTCGCAGGTACGTGCTTTCAAGGAAGCCGTCAATGTCTCTGGCTTAGTCTTAACTAAGCTCGATGGCTCGGCCAAGGGCGGTGTGGTCTTTACCTTAGCCGATCTCTTCCAGATCCCAATCCGCTACGTTGGTATTGGCGAAAAGGCAGAGGATTTACGTGAATTTAAGGTAGAGCCATTTGTGGACGCCTTGATTGACGATAAGGCCATTGAATAGCCGTCTGCCGTTAAGACAGAGTTAATCAGCCTTAATTGGGCGAAAAAGGGTGGGTTTGCACTTTCTTTGGAGAGGGCAGGCTTGCCCTTTTTGCATTTTGTAGCGGATATAACGTCAGTGTTCCTGAGGCTGTGAGCTGCGAGCAAGGCTTTGGTGCGCATTTCCTCGTGCTACCAGCGGTCTTGCTCTTTTTTGTTGTTGGTACTGCTTGTCTGGGGTTGGGAGTGTTGGCACTTTGGAGCAAAGTCGATAATCACTTGCACGTTCTTGCGGCTTTGTGGCGGGCACGGGGCTATTGCCGTATCATAGATTGTTTGCACAGTGGCTGTGCTTTTGCAGCTATTTGGATGTTGCTATACAGCGCTGCTGCAAGCTGCTGTAAAGCCCTTACTTGGTCGTTATAGGGGCTATTTGTGGTTGCTTGTTGAGTGAGCTGTGTTAGGCGTTTGGATTTGTCCTTGGCCTTGAGTTGTAGGTTCTTTAGTTTTTTTGTGTGTATTGAGTAATGTTCTTTAGTCCCCTTGCCCATGTGCAGTGCCCACTGCCTCGTAAATTGCAGCCAACGCTGCTTGCTTCTGTAGTTTCGGCCATGGTGGCCTCTGCTTTATATCCAGCCGTTGCCGCTGAAGTTGAGTCAGCTGATGAGGTTGTAGCTGTTGAAGCTGTTGAGGCTAGCGTCGTTGGCGCAGATTCAGTTAGCGTGAGCTCTGAGTCAGCAGACACTGCATCCGATCTCATTAGAAGTGAGACGGTGGTGGTAACAGCTGCACGTACCCAGCAACAGCTTTTAGACACCAATGCTTCTGTATCTGTGGTCAATGCTAATCAAACCGCCAATTTAGGTCGTGACAATATCCCTGAAATGCTGCGCACGGCTCCAGGTGTACGTCTTGTCAGCGATGGTACCCCAGGCGTCAAGCGTGTGGCTATTCGTGGTGAGAGTGCTACTCGCACCCTGATCTTGGTGGATGGTCAGCGTATTGATGATCAAAAGAACAAGTCCGGCGCGCCACTCTTAATCAACCCTTACTTTACTGACCGTATTGAGGTGGTAAAGGGCCCTTCTTCAGTGTTATACGGCTCTGATGCTATGGGCGGTATTGTCAATGTGATCACCAAGCAGGCAGTGGAAGATCCTTTTGCCTTTGAAGGTGGTGTGGGCTTTAACAGCTCTAGCAACAGCTTTACTGAGTATGCCAATATTATGGGCACCTTAGATCGCTTCCACTATGCAGCTGGTGCTTTTAACACTAATAGTGGCGATCTCTATCTTTCCGATCACGAGCGCTTAGATAACACCTCTTATAATGCCCGTGGTTTAAATGGTGACTTTAGCTACGATGTGCTCGACAACCTGACTTTAGGTTATGTCGGTGAGTATTTCTATTCAGACGCAGAGACCTCTACCACCACTGATGATGCCACTTACAGTGTGTTCCGTGGCGAGATCCCTGAGTGGAAGCGCCAAAAGCACAAGCTTTACTTAAAGGCCTATGATCTGAACGACTATTTAGCAGCTGTGGATGCTTCTTTCTATTTCCAAAGTAATGATAAGGAGTTTAACTCTACCCCACAGCGCGGCCTTGCTGTAGGCGTGATCAATGAGCAGGATACCTACGGTGGTAACTTGCAGCTTGAGTTTAGCTTTGGTGATACCTTCTACTTAGTCACAGGCTATGATGGCCGCCAAGAGGAGCTCGATAGCAGCAGTGATATCGGTATTGCTATGGGCCCAGTGGCTGGTGATATTCACTTAAACGATAGTGCCTACAAGCAACAGAGCCATGCCGTGTACGCTATGCTCTCGACTTACTTGACCGATGAGCTGACCTTAAACACTGGTGTGCGTTACAACTACATTAAGACCGAAGCCGGTGACTCACAGGTCCGTGGTGCCATGAATGTGATGGGCCAAACTATCCCTGTGAACATGGATCCTGACTATGCTGATGCCTCACAGAATAAGACTGTGGGTAGTGTGGGCTTAGTGTATCGTCCTTTTGATAAGGGCGCATTCCGTCTCAATTGGTCGCAAGGCTTCAGAGTGCCAAATATCCAAGAGCTGTTCTTGATCACATCCACTGGCACTTTGCAGTTCGGTAATCCTGATTTAAAGCCAGAAGAATCTGATAATTACGAACTTGGCTTTAGATGGGAAGATCCAAATGGCTTAACTTCGGATGTAGCCATCTTCTATTCCCAAGCTGATAACTACATTGAGACCGTGAACGCTGGTCAGTTCTATACCTACCGCAATATTGCAGAGGCTACGACCTATGGCTTAGAGTTCTCGGCTTCTTATCTTTATAAGAGCTATGAGCCTTACGTGAACTTTACTCTGATGGAGCGTGAGTACGAGACTGGTACTCGCAGCTCTAAGAACACCGGTACCCCAAAGTTTAGTGGCAATACTGGTCTGCGTTTCTACGGCCTGCTCTTTGAGCTCGATGCCTACGCTAATTTTGCTACACGCACTAAGAACGATAACTTAGATGGCTCTTCGTATTTTGGTAACACCGAGTACGGTGGTTATGTCACTTACAACTTGAGTGTGTCTACGAAGTTAGGCCCTAATGATGAGTTCACCTTATACGGTAGCATCGAGAACATCTTAGATAAGAACTACCAGACTAATGAGCTCATTCATGAGCCAGGACGTTTCTTCACTTTAGGTGTGAAGGGCAGCTTCTAAAGCTATCAGCTACCTGAGCGCAGTGCTCAGGCAAGCTTAAGCTTGCTCATAAGCCAAAGCCCACGCTCATCTTTTCCCCATGGTAATCTTTCCCCATGGTAAGGAGATAGTGTGTGGCTTTGGCTTTTTCTTTGGGGCTAGAGTAGCTCGTATTTGATAGGGATCTGCACCCTATAGTTCATTGCACCCAAGCGGGTATTAAACTGCACCAGCTTTTGCGCCAGCTTGCGGGCGGCCTCATCGAGGATCTTATGACCGGAGCTTTGACGCAGTACAAAGCCGACAACTACTCCATTTTTGACCTCAAATTCCATCATGACCGTGCCCTCAAGCTTACGCCGCACTGCATTGCGCGGATACTTAAGGTGAGAGCGGATCTCACGCACCAGCAGAGATGACAGCTGCGAGCGCAGTTGGCGATCAAGGTTAGCACTGGTATCACTAGTAGTAGCAGGGGCTTTAGCAGTAGGAGCTTCTTTAGCTGCTGCCGCTTGTAGCTTAGCCTTATTTTGAGTAGTAGTAGTAGCAGTAGAGCGTGGCTGTTGAGGTTTAGCCTGTGCTTTAGGCTTAGGTTTTTCTTGAGCTTTAGGTTGAGCCTTTGGTTTTTCTGCTGGTGTAGTATGCACTTGGGTTGGTGGAGTAGTTAGTTCCGGCTCGGTTACAGCTTCAGGAGCGGGAAAAGGTTCAGGTGCAGGTATCTCCTCTGGCTCAGCTGGTTCAGGTGCTGGTGTCTCCTCTGGTTGTGGAATAGGCTCTGGCTCAGGTACAGGCTCAACGGCTTCTTCTGGCTCTGCTGGTTCTTGGCTCTGATCAGGAGTAGGAGCCTCTGGTTCCAACACATGTAGAGATAGAGCAATACGATCAAAGCTCTGCTGGGGAGTAACAGCAAACTCAGGCTCACCCCATATGCCCATCACAATTAGGGCGATAAAGACTCCAAGATAGCCGCAGGTGCGGGCAATGAGATCTGGGTACATTACTGAGCCTCAGTCGCTGGCGTTGGCTCAGGTACCGCGTTAGGCTGCACATTTTCATTCTGAGCTGGGCTGTGAGGGGCGGGCGCTGTTAACGTTTCGCTACTAGCATTCGCGTTAGACGATAGCTCTTCGCTCTTGGTGGTGACCACCATTAGACGACCTTGGGTATAGGTACGAGCCAAGTCGGCTACAGTAATTAAGTGCTGGCTGGGAGCAGCGGCATCGATCACCAGCTCTAAAGTTAATTCCTTACCTGCATTGTTGGTGCTGATCACGTGCTCTTGGATCTGTGGGCCCAGCTCACTCTGGGCACAAGGGACGTTATTGAGCATGAATGAGCCGTGAGCATCGACACTGATTCTCAGAGTAGTGCGTTGAGACTCGGTCTGTGCGGTTTGCGCTTGTGGCAGAGTAAAGTCGATCACAGGTAAGGTAAAGCTCATGGTCATTAAAAAGAAAATGACCAGCATAAAAGTCACGTCAATGAGCGGAGTGAGGTCAACCGCTAAATCGTCATCAAGATCGTTCATAAATATGGGGCCTCAAGGGGAAATCGGCCAAAGCACGTTTAGGTGAAATTAAAGCAAAAGCTTAGGGGCGCAGCTCCAGCTTAGCTGAGCTTTATATTGCTGACAGCTAAGTTGATCTGATTGCGCATCGCACGCAGATTCATGAGCAAAAAGTAGTGCACGATCAGTGCTGGAATGGCTAAGGTTAAACCCATGACCGTAGTGAGCAGAGCCTCCCAAATACCACCTGCGAGCATGCTTGGATCCGGCATGGTCTGGGCCGAGAGATTAGAGAACACGTCTACCATACCTAAGACTGTGCCTAATAGGCCTAGCAGTGGGCCAATGGCAGCACAGAGCTTAAGAAAGTACATGGACGAGTAGATGCCCTTCATTTTGACCTGCATCAGGGTGTTGATGATGAGCTCGCGGCTAGGGGCGGAGGAAGGGGTAGTCAGATTGGTGAAGTCGTTGGCGTCGTGGCTCTCTGTTGTCTGAGACTCACTGCGCTCACATTGCTGCACTGTAATAATGATTTGGTTTTGAATGCTGTTAGGGGCAAGACCTTGCTTCTTAATGAGCAAGACTAAGACAGTGCCACGAATGGCCATGAACAGGCCCACAATGCCAATAAGTAAAAGGAACAGGCCGGAGTAGCCTACCTGATAGTAAAAATCGAGCATGATTTCCCCATGATGTGATGCCAAGGTTTCCTGAGACGGGTCAGATCCTAATGGTTGGAAGCTTTGGCGGCTGCGCTCGCTCGTGGTGTGAGCTGAGATTATACCGATCAGCTGATCGGAAACAGTGTCGATACAGCGTGAGATAGGAGTAAGGTTCCTATCACAGCTGGATCAAGACTAAAGACACTGGTGTAGTAGATGGTCAGAAACTTGAAGCGCCCAATGTCTTACGACAGTGGGTTCTCTTGGACCAGAAAACGGCTTTCTGACGAAGTGAAATTGATTTCACTTCGGCAGGGCAAATTTTAAAGCATTGCTGCCTTAGTATTTGCCCTACAGGACTAACCTGCCGTGGCATGGTTCAGTGTCACCGTTTCAACTCAAGAGTTTACGTCAGACCTCTTCCCCGTTCCCTTGGTCTTGCTTTTGGCTTGACCTTGGGCTCGTGAGTCTTCACATCTCTGCAGTTGCATCTTACGACGCTTCCTAATCCTTTTCAGGACTTTTCGAGATGTGTTGATCGTACAAGGTTGCTTTTGAGAACACTGATCGCTGACGCGCAGCAGCGCTTCCGCAGCCGACCACTTGCTAAGCAAGAGGGTTCGATCGTGTCCTGTTTGATTATCGGCATAGCAGGCAAGGAAAGCGGACATACGGTCGCGATCAACCTTAATGCCAGTATTGCCCCACTCATGCCAACGTTGTTTCAGAGGCTTTTTGACGTACTCATCTCGCTCAGGATCATATTGAGACAATTTCAGGAAGACGGGATCAAGATCAATCACCTCAAGGCCAGCGCTTGCAGCCTTGCGCTTAAGATGAGCGAAAAATGACCCCATACCCGAGTGTTGGATGGAGCGTCCAAACCAAGACCTCTGAAAGGCACGGTAATTGTTTTCCTCAATTTTTATAGTACCAGCTATAGCCAGAATCCTATTGATCACCGTACCATGATCACAGTATCTGGTTGCAGCCTCTTTACGGCAAAGCTCTCGGTACTTTGCCTGACACTTTAGGTAGTGGTTGCTCTTCCTCCAGTTGCGAGCCCCCTTCTTAACCGTACCATTGGCGTTATATTTGTCAGGATTCATGAAACGCATTGAGCGAGCCATTTTCCTTTGCAATCTGCGTTTTTCAGCAGCCTTCTCCTCGACATGGGGCGCAACTGCTAGATTGCCTGAAAACATCTTTCCTGATGCTTTCTCAGCAAAGTAAGCAATCTTTTGCGGGCCTGGATCGATGCCCATGCAATCCGTAATAGGAGCACGAGGATGCAGTACTGGTGGTTTGCCTTCAAGGGAGATCTGCACAAACCAACGCTTCTTGCCTTTGAGTGAGCGACGAACAATACGGCAGAACTTAACTCGCTTCAAATTATCGACAGTAAGCGGATTATCTGGATTTGAGTCCTTAGAAAATGCAGCCCGATAATAAGGTGTTTCCTTATAACGGATAGGAATGAAAGCCCCACGCCAGTACACCAGAGGGCGATCGGCCTTAGGCTTCTTAGGTAAGCAGTGACAAGTTGGTTTGATCTTGGTTGGCTTGTAATTGTCATCGGTTACCAAGAATGAGCGGCCGTTCCTGACCTCTTCCTTAGGCATACGCTTCTTTTTAGTCTTAGGAGCATTATGAACAAGCTGCACGATATCGAACTTGATATCGTTGTTATCAGTTCCGGAAATGGTATTGATGCCTCGGCTCGCTGATTTGAAGCGAGGCATACCGCTTTGCTTAAACCGATATGGCTCGACAGCTCGCCACACATAGCGACCAATGCACTGCGCCTCATGAGCTCCCATGTCGTCACGATGCATTGCCTTGCAGACGCGTGTAGCTTGCTTAATGAAGTCAAACTCAGTCAGGTGATACTTTTTGCAAAACTCATTGAGCTTTTGGAGGCGTTCAGGGGTCTTAGGGAGCTGATATGCCGCCTGCCATCCTTTGTTTGAGCGCATGCTCTTGAGAGATTTATGAGCAAAACTCATAACGCCGTTATAGCAGTGGCGTTGTAGGTCAAGAACTTTGCACAATTGCCAATTAACCTGATCCTCTACAGACAGACCAAGCTCTACAACAAACGTATCGGTTTGCTTAGCAGTACCAGCTTGTTCAGCAGTATCGGTTTGCTTTGCAGCGTCGGCTTGCTCAGCAGTAGCTTTGTCTTTCTTCTGTGTCATAAGCTCTGCCATCCTTTGAGGCTCAGTATAAATTAGAAGATAAATCGAACACGACTATGAGCAACAGCAGATCCTCTCAAACAAAGCTGTTGCAAGAGTTCTCTTAGAGAATGGTTTATTAATACCACCATTTTGGATAAACGTAAAACTGAGTTATTTGCCTAAACTCCCGCTTGTTTATCCCTGCTCTTATGAGTGACGCTTACAACGAAAAAGTGTTTTATACGTGTACACAATGGCAATATAGAGCACAGTGGGATATAGCGTGGTCAAGGTGGGCTGTCAGGACTTTGGCAGGACAGGATATTTGCACTTTTATGGTGCATATGCTAATTGAGATTATTTTGCGCTTTGGTGGGGTTGGTGGGAGCACTTTGCCCCTGTATAAGTTAACTGCTGCTTTGTGTTGGTTTGGCATGGTGATAGCACCATTAGTGCTATGCGTAGCTTATTGTTGCTAGAAAATTAGCAGCTAATAAGCGTTACCCTCAAGGCATATTTTTCAGTTCATGGGGAACTGGGGCTGACGGGGTAAAAGGTGACATCAATAGCAGATCATTGAGCGTTGTCTTAACAAGCAAGGCGCTAAAGAGTAGTATTTGCTTGCCTGCGTGTGGACAAGAGCGTTTGTTAGGATCGCGGTGCTGCTTTTGAGCTTCAAGCTCTTCACCCATATTTTGTTGCAAGCATAAGGGCTGTGGCGGCCTTTTGTTGTTTGTCGGGTCTTACCTTTTCCGTACTTACCCTTTCTCCTTAGGTTTGTGTGACTGCCTAGCCTTAAGCGCTTTAAGCTCAAGTAATGTCCTTTGATATCCACTATACGGAGACAAAATTAGACTGTACTTAGCTTTGGGGCTTTAAGCTTGTTATGGCCATATAAGCTTAAGTGAAGAAGAGTGAGATGGGATCTGTCTGTGTCTAAAAAAGAGATCTGGGCACGAGATCAGATGGGGGGATCTAGAAGGGAGAAAAGTGGAAAGCCATTAGTGGTATCAGACCTCAAAGGCCATGGCCAGCGATGAGGCGAGGTATTCTCTTGGGTACTGTCAAAGGGGTTTTTGATGGTTAACGAACTAATGGTGGAATTGTCACGTTGGCAGTTTGCAGCCACGTCTTTATACCACTTCATTTTCGTGCCACTTACTCTCGGTATCTCATGGCTAGTCTTCATCATGGAGTTAGTCTACGTAGCCACCAATAAGGTGATCTACCGCGACATGGCCAAGTTCTGGGGTAAGTTGTTCGCTATTAACTTTGCGATCGGTGTTGCAACCGGTATCACTCTTGAATTTGAGTTTGGTACCAACTGGTCGAATTACTCTCACTACGTGGGTGATATCTTCGGTGCTCCATTAGCCTTAGAAGGCTTAATGGCATTCTTCTTAGAGTCCACCTTCATCGGTTTAATGTTTACCGGTTGGTCACGCTTCAGCAAGAAGACTCACCTGCTCATTACTTTCCTCACTGCTTTAGGTTCTAACCTTTCGGCCATGTGGATCTTAATCGCCAATGGCTGGATGCAGTATCCAGAGTTTGCCGTATTCTCCCCAGAGAGAATGCGTATGGAAATGGTCGACTTCTGGGGCTTAGTGTTCTCTGAAGTGGCTCAAGTCAAGTTCCTGCACACTGTTACTGCCGGTTATACCACTGCTGCCTTCTTTGTGATTGGCGTCAGCGCTTTCTTAATGCTCAAGAGAAAGTCCTTGCAGTTCGCTAAGCGCTCGATGACTATCGCTATCGTGTTCGCTTTATGCGCCATGGGTGGTTCGGGCTTAAGCGGTGACTTATCCGCTTTATCGGTGACTGCTCACCAGCCTGCTAAGCTTGCCGCTATGGAAGCTGAGTATGAGACCCAAGAGCCTCCAGCATCGTGGTCGATTTTCGCTATTCCAAATGAGAGCGAAATGGAAAACTACGTCTCGCTGCGTGTGCCTGCTTTATTAGGTCTGATCGCTACTCACTCTCTGGATACTGAGGTGCAAGGTCTGCGTGACATCGTGGCTCAAAACGAGCAGCGTGTGCGCAGTGGTTTAATTGCTAACCGTGCTTTAACTGAGTTACGTGCTGGCAATGTTACCGAAGAGAACATGGATACCTTTAAGGCTCACCAAGAGGATTTAGGCTACGGCTTACTCTTAGTTGAGCACGCTCAGGATCCATTAAATCCAACTGAGGAAGAGATCAAGATCACCGCTCGTGAGTCTGTCCCTCCTGTCTTTATCACTTACTACGCTTTCCGTGTGATGATTGGCATTATTGGTGTCTTAGGTCTGTTGGCCTTAGGTGCTGCCTTCTTCTTATGGTATAAGCGTGATCTGCACACTCGTACTAAGCTGTTAAAGGTCTTAGTCTATGCTATTCCACTGCCATTTATCGCTTGCGAGGCAGGCTGGATCGTAGCTGAGATCGGTCGTCAACCATGGGCCATTCAGGATATTCTGCCAACCTTCTTGGCAACTTCTACCCTGTCGCCATGGGATGTGGGCTTATCTTTAATTTGCTTCATTGGTATCTACACCATTCTGTTGCTGATCGAAATGAAGTTAATGGTGCGTGCCATCAAGCTTGGCCCAACCTTAACTGATCCAGAGCCAGATGGTAAGGGCTATCCTCCACTGCCACCAACACCACCAGCACCAGCCGCTCCAGAGAAGAGCGAGGCTGCTACTGAGGCTGTTGCCGAGGCCGCCCCTGCTGCTGACGCAGCTCCAGCCGCTGAAGCCCCAAAGGCCGAAGAGGCTAAAGCCGAAGAGCCAAAGACTGAGGCAGAGGCTGAGAAGCCAGCTGAGGCCCCAAAGGCCGAAGAGCCTAAGGCTGAAGAGCTTAAGGCTGAGGCAGAGGCCGAGAAGCCAGCTGAGGCCCCAAAGGCTGAAGAGCCTAAGGCCGATGAGCCAAAGGCTGAAGAGCCTAAGGCTGAGGCCGTGGCCGAGGCCGAAAAGCCTGCTGATGAGCCTAAGCCAAAGACTGCGAAGCGCGAGCGCAGCACCAAAAAGTCGAGCGCCAATAAAGGAGCTAAGGCTGATGCCGAAGCTGACAATGTGGAGGTGTCTAAATGATTTTCGATTATGATACCCTCCAAGTGATTTGGTGGATTTTAGTAGGCGTGCTGCTGATCGGCTTCGCTCTGACCAGCGGTATGGATATGGCTGTCTCCACCCTCTTATTTAAAGTGGGTCAAAACTCCAAAGAGCGCGGTGCCCTCATCAATACCATTGCTCCTCACTGGGACGGTAACCAAGTGTGGTTAATTACCGCCGGTGGTGCTGTCTTTGCTGCTTGGCCTGAGGTCTACGCCGCATCCTTCTCCGGTCTGTACTGGGGTATGCTCTTAGTCTTATTTGCTATTTGGTTACGTCCTTTAGCTTTTGACTATCGCAACCATTACACCGACGAGACCTGGCTGAAGCGCTGGGATATCGCTTTAACTGTAGGTTCCTTAGTTCCTATCCTGCTGTTTGGTGTGGTCTTTGGTAACCTGCTGCAAGGCTTCCCATTCTGGGCTGATGAGAACGTGCGCTGGCACTATGACGGCGTGTTCTTAACTGCCCTGATCCCATTACTTGATCCATTCTCCATCCTCTGCGGTTTAGTGAGCGTTACCATGCTCTTAACCCAAGGCTGCTTATGGATCCAGCTGCGTACCGTCGATGAGATCGGTTCCCGTGCTAAGAAGCTGTCTTTAGTGTTTGCTTTAGTGACCGTTGTGCTCTACTGCATCGCCGGTCTCTGGGCTTACACCTTTGATGGTTGGCAATTAGTACAGGCTGCTCCTGCTGACTCCTTCCACGCCATTAAGGACAAGGTAGTCGAGCGTGTACCTCATGGCTTATTTGCTAACTACGGCGACGTGTGGATCTTATGGTTAGTACCTATCATTGCCATCTTTAGCTTCTTAAAGGCTGGTATTGCTGGTGTTAAGGGTAATGCCTTAAAGGGCATCATCTACTCCAGCGTGGGTATCGCTTTTGTGATCATCACTGCCGCTGCTGCTTTATTCCCATTCGTCATGCCATCGAGCTTAGATCCAGCTTCTTCGCTGACTATTTGGGATGCAACTTCTTCTCACTTTACCTTACAGGTCATGCTGTATGCTGTGATCATCTTCGTGCCTATTGCCCTCGGTTATACCATTTGGGCTTATAAGCGCATGTGGGGTAAGGTCGGTGTCGAAGAAGAGCAAAGCCACTAATAGACCTGTTATTAACCATCTACCCTGAGCAGCAAGAACTTAAGTGTAGCTTGCTGCTGTTTACACCATTGCTTGGGGGCAGCTTGCCCCCAACTTGGGGCCAGACAGGCTCCAGCTTTGGCTGAGGGTAAGTTTTAGGAGCTATCAATGCTGTATTTGATGTGGTTTGCAGGTTTACTCGGTGCCTGCTTTGTCTGTTTAGCTGTCGCCTATTTATTCGATCTTTGGGATTGGTTCTAAAATAGCTACTCAACAAGAATTAAAGGCAGCGGCCTCCCAGCTTAAGAGCTGGGGCCGTCGTGCCCGTGGCGCATTGCATCTGCTAATGGCTCTGACCTTAGTGGATGCAATTTTTTTGTGCGCGTTTTATGCTGTGATCGTGACTTGCTTTGCACCTTTCGTGTTACAGCAGGACACGACGATGTTGTCTTATTGCTACTTCGCTTTATTGCCGCTAGCAGGCCGCTTTGTGGTGCGCTTGCTCATTGCGCGCGTCATTGCCCATATTTCGCTAAATTTAGAATGCGCAATCCGTGAGGAGTTGGTGCGCAAACTCTTACGCGTGGGCCCGCTTTCTTTTGCGGTAAAGTCATCTTTAAGTACGCTCTTTGTCGATGCCTTAGATGACATCATGCCGTATTTCACTTCTTTCCTTGTGACTATGCGCTATGCCATGGTGATCCCTGTGATCTGCTTGGTGTGCGTGGCTATAGTCTCTCCATGGTCTGCTTTGATCCTCTTTGCCATGGCCCCATTGGTGCCTTTCTTTATGATCTTAATTGGCAAAGGAGCCGAGCGCTTAAACCAGCGCCAGTGGAAGCAGATCACGCGTATGGCTATGCGCTTCCATGAGGCCTTAGAAAAGATTGCTTTAATTAAGCTCTTTAACCTCGAGCGCTCTGAGATCGCTAAATTAGCCCGTTTGACCAAGCGCTGGCGTGTGGAAACCATGCAGGTGCTGCGTTTGGCTTTCCTTTCTGCTTTAGTTTTAGAGTTCTTTGCCACATGTGGTATTGCTCTGTGTGCCATTACCTTAGGTTTTGCTGTCTATGAGCATGGCTTTGACTACACCAAAGCCCTGTTTGTGCTCTTGTTGGCTCCAGAGTTTTTCTTGCCTTTACGGCAAATGGGCCTGACCTACCATGCGCGCATGCGCGCTCTGGGAGCGATGTCTTCTTTAATAGAGCTGTTGCGTGAGCGTGATCTTTTCCCAGAGCCGCGTCTCACCGGACTGGAACCCGCACTAGCTGCACCAGCTGCCCCAGCTGCCCCAGCGCCTGCTGCAACGTCAGTTGCCCCAGCGGAGCTGGCTGATGCGGCCGCTCAAGCGGACGCGTGGCTGCAAGCTCCTTTTGTGATTGAGCTCCACCAAGTCTCGGCTTGCTATCCAAATGGTCGTGTGGGTATCAGTGATTTCAGTGCTCGTATTCGGCCAAATGAAGTCACGGCTTTGATCGGGCCATCGGGAGCCGGTAAGAGCACTATTTTGCAGACTATTGCTGGCTTTACTGAGCTGACCTCAGGTGAGCTCAGAGTTAATGGCCATGTGTGCTCTCACGATGATTTACTGCGTTTGATGCCACAGATTGCCTACATCCCACAACTGCCTAATCTCTTTTATGGCACGTTGCGTGATAACCTCAAATTAGGAGCCCCTGACGCCACTGATGACGAGCTGAAGCAGGCTTTAGAGCAAGTGGGCGCTGGTGAGCTTTTAGTGCGCTTTGTGGATGGCTTAGACCATAGAGTAGGTGAGCAAAATCGTGGTATTTCCGGCGGTGAGACCCGTCTTATTGCCCTTGCTCGTGCGCTGATCCGTAAGAGCTCGATCCTGCTGTTAGATGAGCCAACCGCAAGTTTAGATCGTGATAGTGAGAATCGCTTCTTACAGGCTTTAAGTACACTGGCACACGATAAGACTGTGTTAATGGTGGCTCACCGTGCGGAGCTAAAGGCCTTTGCGCAGCAGTTGCTTGAGGTTACTCCAGCCAAGGCTGAGGTGGCTGCCGAGGCTGCTGAGTCGACAGCTCAGGCTGAGTCAGCAGCAGCGGCTGAGTCCGCTGCTCAGGCTGCGTCATCTGATACGGCAAAGGAGGGTTAATCATGGCTGCATATCTGCGTTTTGCCCTGCTGATCCGTAAAGAATGGTATGGAGCGATCTTTGGCATCTTTATGTCCTTTATTGCGACCTTTGCTTCTGTCGCTTTAATGGGCACGGCCACATGGTTCTTAAGTGCCATGGCTATTGCCGGATTCTATGATTACGCCCTTAACATCTTTATTCCTTCGGCTCTGATCCGCCTTTTAGCCTTAGCTCGCACCTTATTGCGCTACGGTGAGCGTTATTACACCCATGATGCTACCTTTAGATTGCTGGCCTATTTACGAGTGTTCTTGTTTGAGCGTGCTCTGGCTTTGAAGCTAGAGGATGCCATGCGTCTTAAGAGCTCCGATCTGCAGCGTCGCTTGCAAGCAGACTTAGAGCGTCTTGAGATGATCTATGTGCGTCAGCTAGTGCCTTTTGTCTGTGCGGTGCTCATGGGCATGGTAGTCGGTGGCGTGTTGCTCGCTTTTTCATGGGCGCTGGCAGCTACAGCCTTAAGCCTGATGTTGTTAGCTGGTGTTTTAGTGCCAGTGATCGCAACCCGCCTGACGGAAAAGGCCTCGCGTGAACAAGGTGCTCTGGCCGTGCGTTTAAACGATGAGATGTCCGATCTGATCGGTGGTTTCTTCGATTTAATGCTGCTGGCTAAGCACGAGGAAAGAGCTCAGAATTTCTTACAGACAGCTAAAGGTCTGGCTCAGGCACGAGCCAAAATCATTTGGTCTGAGCAGATAGCGCAGGTGTTTTTACTTACGTTCTCTGAGCTGACACTCTTGCTCCTGTTAATGGAGAGTGTGCCGTTAGTGGTTATGGGGCAAATGTCCCCACCGCAGATGATGATGCTGGCGGTCTCTGCTATGGCAAGCTTTGAGGTCTTACAACCACTGAGCGCTGCTGCATTGAATTACCCTTATGTGGCGCATGCGGCTGAGCGCGTGAGCGAATTGCTACATATCACAGCTAAAGATAACGATCTCTCGCAGCACTCCTCTGAGCTACTGCGGCAGGACGATCAGACACGTGATGCCTTAAGTGATGCTGAGCTCAGCAAAGAGGCCGAAGCCTACGCTGCTTATGCCGCTCGCGGTGGTGTCTTGTCTAAGCTGAGTTCACTGGGCCAAGCGACGCCGTCAGCCGCTACACCAGCAAATGCTGGTTCAGCTGCCGTCGCAGCTACAGCTGCTGGTGCGGCAGCGACAGCTGCTGGTGCTGCCAGAGAGTGTGTGCTGGAGCTTAAAGACGTGAGCTTTGCTTATGCTCTTGAGGGCAAGCAAAGTCTGCCAGTGCTTAGCCACTGTTCGTTGCGCTTTAGCTCGCAGCAAAATTACGTTATTAAGGCACCGTCAGGTCGTGGCAAGAGTACTTTGGTGTTGCTCTTGACTCGTTTGCTTTATCCACAGCAAGGTGAGCTCTATCTCAATGGTCAAGCCTACTCTAGCTTAAGTGGCGCTGAGATCCGTAAGCATTTAGCTGTGGCCTTGCAAGACATCACCTTATTCTCCGGTACTATCTTTGAGACCTTTAAGCAGGTCAAACCGAGCGTGACTCGTGCGGAGATCATGCAGGCCTTACAGTTGGTGGAGTTAGATGAGCTGGTGACCTTATTGCCACATGGCTTAGATGAGTGGCTGGGCAGTACCGGACTGGCTATTTCCGGCGGTCAAGCGCGCAGACTGTGCCTTGCTCGCGCCTTGGTGGCCTCGAGTGCATCTGAACAGGGACAAAGATGTGACTTTTTGGTGCTAGATGAGCCTGGTGAGGGCTTAGATGAAGCCCAAGAGGTAAGGATCATTGAGCGTCTACAGCAAGAGCGCAAAGGCGTCATTATCATCACGCATAAACAAGCCGGTTTGCGCCTAGCTGACCATTTAATCGAACTCTAACTTGGCTCTAAGCTGAGTGTGCTAAGATAGCCCAGTTAACAAGGGTATTTTGTACGCGTATGGCACACACAGAACACAATTCAGATCTCAATATTTCCGAGAGGGCACAGCGCCAGCAGGGGGCTGTGCCTTCTGCTCATGTAGGCTCCAGTGCTCAAAGCTCGGTTATAACTGAGGGTAAATCTGCATGCGCTCCAGCTGGGTCAGATGCTGGTAAGCATGTGGTGATGCCTGCTCAGGGTGTGCGTATTTTGCAGCGGACACCCCAAGGCGGTGTTGTCGCTGTGGTTGCTAAACAGCCAAAGCCACTGTTATTGAGCCACAAACACTTAGGTGCAGGCTCGCAGGCTCCTGTTCCGTTTGTAGATCAAGAGCACGCTCAAGCTCAATCTGATACTGCGCTTGCGGCGCAACAAGACCAGACATCTCAAGTATTAGAGGCCCAGCCTGTTGAGGCTCAGCTCGTGGATGTGCAGCCAGTAGAGGCTCAGCCTGTGGATGTGCAGCCAGTGGAGGCACAGCCTGTGGAGGTGCAGACGGTAGCTCCAGCGACCTCGACTGTGGATGCAAGCTTGACCGCATCTCGACCTTCCGTAGCAAGAAATAAGGCGCGTTATCAGAGCAGCAGTTCGACTACTGGTGCCAGTCGTCACGCCTCTGCAGTGGATACCGCCGCTGCTGAAGCTTCTCAGTTGCTGAAAAACTTAGATGTACTGAAAAAGGTCAAAGAGTTTAACGCCAAGCAACATGAGCAGGATGCCTCAACTGAGCCAGATTCTGAGGATGATTCTTTCTTCCGTGATTATGAAGATGATCTAGACTCGGATCTCAGCGGTATGCACGTGGTGCAAGATGCCAAAGATCGTGCTGCTGACTATGAGCTGAATGATGAGGAGCCTAAAGGCCTTTCTTTTGGTGATTTGGACTTTGCCGATAGCGATAGTGACTATGACTTCGCAGATGAAGATGATGCGGCTACTGTCCATGTAGGTCGTGACAATTTAGATGCTGAGACCTTAGAAGCCGAAACCGAAGCCGAAGAGGACGGTGAGTTTAGCTCTAGTGAGCCGGTAGAGGCATCTAGTTCTAGGGCTTTGGTGCGCTCGTCTGGACGCAGCAGTGGCAATTCTATTGGTACGCTGATCAAGGCGGCACATCAGGTTCCTCTGTTGACTGAAGAAGAGGAAAAAGAGTTAGCGCATCGCTTAAAGGAGCACGATGACTTAGAAGCAGCTCGTCGCTTAGTGATGTCACACTTGCGTTTGGTGATCAGTGTTGCTCGTGACTACACCGGTTATAAGTTGCCTTTATCAGATCTGATCCAAGAGGGAAATATCGGTCTGATGAAAGCCGTGAAGCACTTTAATCCTGATGCCGGTGTGCGTTTGGCTGCCTTTGCGGTGCAGTGGATTAAGTCCGAGATCCTCGAGTATGTGATCCGCAATTTGCGCATGGTCAAAGTTGCTACCACTAAAGAGCAGCGTCGTCTGTTCTTTAAGCTGCGTCAGGCTAAGCAGCATTTAGGCTGGATGACTGCCAGTGAGCGCCAGTCTTTAGCGGATAACTTAGGTGTGAGCTCGCAAGACGTGGCTGTCATGGAAACACGCATGGCAGGTAGCGATATCGGTTTTGATCTCGATGAGGGTGATAACGAAAAGGGAGTGGCTGTTACCTTATCTCCTTCTTCGTACCTTGAAGATGAGAACTCGAATTTTGCGCAGATCTTAGAAAATACCGATTACGCCAATTGGGAGCTAAACAAACTCTATGAGGCTTTAAATACCTTAGATACGCGCTCACGTCATATCATTAAGCGCCGTTGGCTGGATGAGGACAAAGCTACATTGCAAGAGCTCTCGGTGGAGCTCAAAGTCTCCATTGAGCGTGTGCGTCAGCTAGAAAATAACGCCATGAAGAAGATCAAGAGCTTGCTCTTGGCCTCAGGTGTGAATGCTGACGATGATGATAAGGCGACTACAGCTCCAGAGACCTTACGGCTGCCAAATTTAGCCAAGGCCAGCTCTGCTGCGATAGGCAATGCTTTGACGTATAAGCCAGCTGCATCTAAGCCAGCTGCTGCTAAGACGAGCAAAACCAAAGAAAAGCTCCCTAAGAGCACGAAGGCGGCCAAGCTTAAGTCTTCTCAAACCAAGGCCACACATACCAAGGCGGCTAAAGCCACCAAGGTTGCAGCTGCCAAAGTGACGGCAGCATCTAAGGGCTCAACGGCTAAAGCAGCAACGGCCAAAGGCGCTGCCAGCAAAGGTACAACCACTAAAGCGGCTGCCGCTAAGCGAACAAAGACAGCTAAGGCTTCTAGTGCAAAAGCTGCTGTGGCTGTAGCAACGACAGAGGCAGAATCGGCGGTGAATGCTGCTGCCGTCTCAGAGTAAGAGTAGGGGCTAACGCTTATTTCAGGAGGCTGGATTGTGCTTATGAGAGCAGGACTTTTGGTGGCTTTGGCTGCATTGGCTAGCTTGGGCTTGAGCGCTTGTTCGCAAAATGAGCAAATGTTCAGCCCAACCAATTACGTGCTCCAGAAAATGACGCGGGAGCAGATGCGCGATGCGATTGTACATACTGCCATAGAGCAAGGCTGGCGCGTGGATGATCGCACGCCAGGCTTAGTACGCGCTACTTTTCGTGAAGGCGAGCGTGAGGCCGAAATTGAGATCCAATACAATGCTGAGCGCTATGCCATTCGCTATCGCAACAGCGAGCAGCTGCGTGATGAGGACAGTGACTTTGATGAGATCAAGGCCCCTTATAACATGTGGGTTAAGACCTTAGATCAAGGGATCAAGGAGCGCCTTGAGCAAATTAAGCCGCATCAGGACTGACAAGTGGCTACGGCCGGTGCCCACAGTGGTGGTAAAGATAATCGAGTAGCTGCTGCTAGTTCTTCTAGCAGCCAGCTCTCACACCACCCGGCATACCGTTTTCGGTACCAAGGCGGTTTCTTATCACTACTGAACCTTATGATTCTGCTTTTGTTCAGTCGTTAACGCAA
>DXEV01000088.1 GCA_019114785.1 Candidatus Anaerobiospirillum pullistercoris
ATAAAGGCGTGTCAGCGATGGTTGGGATTGTCTTGGTGGGGTACTTGTTCTGTGCTCATGAGCCTTTGGTGAGTACTAGCTCGCTGTTGAGATCCGCACTCTAAGACGCTGGGGAGTGGTCTTAGACTTTACGCTGCTGCTCCGTTCATGCACTGCACCTTATGCCCTGCTCTTGGGTAAGAGCTTGGGCGCGGGCCAGAGACAGTAATGGTAGAGAAAAAGACGGGAGGACAGCTTTCTCTGCCATAAGGTCAGGGCTTTAGGATGCAGCCTACAGCGTTCTGCAAAAGCGAAGGCTGCACTCCTACGGTTGTTTCCTAAACCTTAAGACGAGTTGAAGTGTCCGTAGGAACCGGTGCTTTTCGACTGCCTGCACTATCATTGGCCTTTTGGGCTCAGTGCAATTGGAGAGTCGTGGTGTAAAGTTTGTGCGTGTAAAGACAGCGATTAAAAGCTAAAATGAGAACAGGTGCTACTGCCAAGCTTTTCGCCAAAAAAGCTCAGCGTAGCGCTTAGCGGGGCTAAGCCAAGTTAGGTTGCTGTCATGAGTTTTTAGCCGAACTTGAAGACACTGTCTTGGCTTGGCTCCCGCGCTAGACATAAAGAGGCCTTAAGCAGGAAGCTTAAGTCTTTTATGATTGAGGCAGGGAAGCAAACGAAGACAGCCAGCAATGGCCAAAACAATCTGAATAGACTGCGGTTAAGACGTTAGAGCCCTCTTGTGGAGAGTTTAGGGCTATGCACAAAAAGTGATAGCTAACACCGCAGCTGCGGCAGGGGCCGCAATCGCTTGTAACTTATAAGCGGAGACAATCGGCGGGGAAATCGCAGCATTAAGTCAGAGCTGCTGGAGAGCAGATGTGTGCCCATTAGTATGGGCGAGGTCTGCTGTACCGATTGAGTGCGCAGAACCTGAGTTGTAAGGTCGCGTATGGCAAAAGAGAGCCACCAAAATGGTCATGCTCTATAAAAAAGCCAACGACCTCGCTTAGGAACATTTAAAAACATGGTGCATCTAATTTTTAGACAAAAAAAAAAATGCACCTACTATGCCAACTTATCCGCTAAAGATAATTTTCTCTATAAATGGTTTATATAAGCGTTTTTATGTGGGTATACTTTTACCTAAAAGTTTGTGTTTTATGTGTTTGTTGTATCTATAAAGTTACGATTTCTAGGTGTGCTTGAGGGGTAGTTTTTAGGGAAATGTGTGAGCTCTTTGTCCCAAGTCTGATGGCTGCTGACGGGGACGATGTAGTTTAGGTAGGGTGGAAGGTAGTGGGATGCCCTGCGCTGAATAGCAACACGGCCAGACGTAAGGTGGCAGCTGGATGGTCTATTGGCTCATGCTCTGATGGCCTAGTGGCCTCGTGTCTGGATGGGCTTGAGCTGCTAGCACGTCTTTGCGGTATTGGGCTAAGGCAAGGCCGAGCTGGAGGGGGCGGGCGCTGTTGCTGGATGAGTTGCTTGGGCCCAAAAATGACAAAAGCCCCATCCGTGGGGACAGGGCTTTTGTAGCCTCAGCTGAGAGTGGCGCTAAGGCTGGTGGGACAGGTTTGTTATGGCGTTTGCCTGCTGTCCGAATTTAGTACGGGATTAGTACTCGCGCATTTGAGAGGCCACGAAGTCCCAATCGACGTGCTCTAAGAAGTCCTTGACGTAGTCAGCACGACGGTTTTGATAGTCGAGGTAGTAGGCGTGCTCCCAAACGTCCACGGTTAAGATTGGGGTGAAGCCATCAACCAGTGGGTTCTGGGCATTGGAAGTGCTCATGATCTTGAGCTTGTTAGGGCCAGTTTGCACCAGCCAAGTCCAACCCGAGCCAAAGTTGCCTACAGCAGCGGCTGCGAACTTCTGCTTGAACTCGTCTAACGAACCAAAGTTCTCGTTGATCAGATCTAATAACTTGCCCTGTGGATCCTTGTGCTCACCAGTTAAGCAGTTGAAGTAGAACTCGTGGTTCCAAGCCTGAGCGGCGTTGTTGAAGAGTGGGCCGCTGGAAGAGGTCATGATCTCAACTAAGCTCTTGCCCTCATAGTTGGAGCCAGCCACTAACTTGTTGGTG
Organism: Candidatus Anaerobiospirillum pullistercoris; assembly: GCA_019114785.1. Lineage (GTDB taxonomy): Bacteria > Pseudomonadota > Gammaproteobacteria > Enterobacterales > Succinivibrionaceae > Anaerobiospirillum > Anaerobiospirillum pullistercoris. The sequence continues at coordinate 2,066 of DXEV01000088.1, forward strand.
GTGTCTACGTAGGCCTGCAGGTGCTTGCCGTGGTGGAAGTTTAAGGTGTTCTCAGAGATGAAGCCTAAAGATTGCTTGTCGTACTTGAGAGGTGGAAGAGGGAAAGTCATTATCAGCGTGTCCTTATGCTATGAGATGAGAGCGGGCCACAAAGCTAAGGAGCTAGGGCTCGTTTGGCGCTGGGTGCTGTTATATTGGGTAGTGAGCATCAGTCGTTTAGCTCGTTTAACAGCTCCACAGTGTTAAGACTAAGAATAAGCGTAAAGAGACGCCACTGCAAGCACAAATGAGCCTTGTTGCGACTTTTTTCTAAAAGAAGAGCCTTATCACTTAAGAAAAACGGAAAAGCAGGGGCTTGGTGGGGTGTTTGGGTAGGGATTTGGGGAGTTTTACGCCTGCTGGGGAGCAGGCGTGGAGGGGTGCAAAGTGAGGCTATTTGAAAGCTCGAGCTTTGCTTGGGTGAAGTGCTGCTTTAGGCTGGTAGACCTGCGAATGTAGTAAAGCGGTTGTACATAGCACAGAACAGCTCACATTCTTTGGCAGTGTCGTATACAGCACTGTGAGCATGATCTCCATCAAAGTGAATGCCAGCACTGATGCAAGCACGTGACAGCACCGTTTGTCCTAAGACTAAAGCACCTAAAGAGGCAGTATCAATCACCGAGAATGGGTGGAAAGGATTGCGCTTGTAGTTTAAGCGCGAGGCTACAGCATTGATAAAGCTTAGGTCAAAGGAGGCATTGTGGCCGACTAAGATAGCCTTAGAGCAGGCTTGAGCCTTAACTTCTTTAGAAATGGCCTTAAAGAGAGGGCGCATGGCTTCACCTTCATCCATTAAGTTGCGCTTCTCGTCGTAAGGATCAATACCTAAGAAGTCGATGTTGATCTTCACGAGGTTAGAGCCCTCAAATGGACGGATATTGACGCTGTATTGATCCTTAGGCACAAGGTGACCGGAGTTATCGATCTGTACCGTGATCATGCTGACTTCGAGTAGGGCATCAGTGGCAGGGTTAAAGCCACCGGTTTCTACATCTACTACCACCGGTAAGAAGGTACGGAAGCGATCTTTGATCTGATATGGCGGATGAAGAAAGGGTGGATTAAGGGATTTTATTTCGAGCATGAATAACCTCCGGCCATGGGCAGGACGTATATCTGGCAGTAAGGGCAATATGATGCTTACTGCTAGAAGTGGGCCCAGCTTCGGCCTTAAGGATCTTTGAGTAAAAGAGCACTTGGGAGCGTTGCATCCAATATTAAGCAAGAGAAGTGGTTATGCCTGCTTTAGTCGTAGCTGAGATATGGGGCCTTGGCAACATGGGGCGAGCGCTGGTACTTGCAAAAGATTGGATTTAACGTACAAATTTGCGCGCATTGTAGCACAGACAAAAAGTAACCTGTTAGTACCTGTAGTAATGCACCTTAAAGTGTGGGTAAGGCGAGCTGAAATTGAGTGGAGGGACTTGGATATAGAAGAGCAAAAAAGCCCTAACCGAGGGCAGGAGTAACAATGGAGACGCATGGCTAGGACTTTGAGATTTGTTGTGATTTTTAAAACTGCTAACACCTAACAGCCCAGAATGAGTGGGATGTTGGGCTCTGTTTTGAGGAGTGTTCGCAGCTTGTAGTGCTCGTGGCTACACCCTTAAGGCTCAGAAAGAGATCTAAACTTAAGTGGGAGGACTTAAGCTGGTGCCTACAGGGGACTAAAACTGCATATAGAAGCGGTGGAGTTCACTTCTGTGCGAACTTAGGAGTGGAGGAAGTTCTAGCGTTTTAGTTACTTCTGTAGGCACCTGAGACTATCTAAAAGGATCAGCTCTGAGGCCTTAAGGATGCAGGCTGAGCGCTGTTAGGCTCTTAGAGCTCACCCTCAACCTTTAAACGGTAGAGGTTGAAGCTTAAGGCAGGAACCTTAACAGTCAGGCTTTCCTTTTCGGCAGCGGTGACTGGTACAACCTTTGGAGTGACGGCATCTGGAGTCTCAAAGGTGTTCATAGCATCAAGTGGGCAGCCGCTTAATTCGTGGTGCTCAAAGAGCTCGACCTTACCGAAGCCGTCCAAGACGAAGCTGATCTCTTGATCTTGCTTCTGATCTAAGTTGAGTACGAAGAAAGCGATCTCCTTGCGCTCATCATTGTAGACAGCTGCAGACTGTAAGGTCTTGGTCTGACCGTGGATGGTCTCGATGCAAGGCACGTTAGCAAAGTAGCGTAAAGCCTTACCACGACCGTAGACGGAGAGCCACTTGAATGGGTAGAAGATGGTCTGCTTGATGACAGCGCCACCTGGCTGAGTGAAGATTGGGGCAATAACGTTCACCAGCTGAGCTAAGGAAGCCATCTTGACGCGATCACAGTGGTTCACCAGAGTGCACATTAAACCGCCTAAGACTAAGGCGTCTAAGAAGGTGTAGTGCTGCTCCAGTAATGGTGGGGCCTTAGTGAAGCGGTTGTTTGGATCACGGTTGAAGTAATCCATCCAAGGCTCGCCATTGATCGACCAGATGTTGTACTCATCAAAGGAGATCATCATGTCCTTCTTAGAGCGCAGCTTAGCCTTCACAAAGTCAGCGGTAGAGGTGATGGTGTGGATGAAGTTATCCATCAGCACATACGATCCTAAGAAGTCTTCGATCTTGCCAGTGTGATTCTCAAAGTAGTGGTGGCAAGAGAGGCAGGAAACTTCGTCGTACACCGTCTCTAAGACAACGCGATCCCACTCAGGGTAAGTTGGCAGAGTGGTGGTGGCGCTACCGCAGGCGATCAGCTGAATGCTTGGATCCACCCAGTGCATGATCTTGGCGGTCTCTAAAGCCTTACGAGCATACTCATGAGCCTCTAAGTGGCAAGTCTGCCATGGGCCATCCATCTCATTGCCCACGCACCAGTACTTGAAGTTGAATGGCTCCTCAAAGCCGTGTTGCTTACGCAGATCAGAGAAGTAGGTGCCACCCTTGATGTTGGCATACTCAACAAAGTAGCCAGCCTCTTGAGGGGTACCAGTACCCATGTTGACGGCCACCATTGGGGTCACGCCAAACTTTTGCGACCACTTGTAGAACTCACCGATACCAAACTCGTTGGTCTCTTTGGAGAGCCAAGCATAGTCAAGACGCACAGGACGCTGCTCTTTAGGGCCAATGCCATCTTGCCAGTTGTAGCCAGAGACAAAGTTACCACCAGGATAACGCACAGTTGAAACTTGGAGCTCTTGGATCAGGCTGGCCACATCAAGACGGAAACCATTCTCGTCAGCTTGTGGGTGGCCTGGCTCGTAGATACCGGTGTAGACAGCACGACCTAAGTGCTCAACAAAAGAGCCATAGAGGGTGTCTTCAACTTGGCTGATGTAGTTGCCAGCTTGGAATAGATACTTGATAGGCATAGAGAAGTCCTCAGAGGTTGAGGTGAAAGTGGATGTTACCGTGACTGTAGCACCAGAGGACAAATAAGAGAGGTTTCCTTGATGCTTGCTTGTTGGCTCAGAAGATGTTGCCAGTGATGGTGATCACTTCTGAGCCAGTGGGTACATTGTGACGGTAACGTAGTATTTGGTTACGGTTAGCTGCCGTAGGCAGTAGTCTGTCTGCGGCAGGCTGCCGGAGGCAGTAGTCTGCCTGCAGCAGGCTACTGTCTGCTTTAAGCTGTAGTGCTTAGGCAGTAGCGTAGATGTCCTTGGAAATGCGTGCCATCATGGTGCGGTTCAGCTTGTATAAGAACTGGGTGACTAAGAAGGTCACGAGATAGCCGATAGCAGGGATCCAAGTCATTAAGGCGTAAATACCGTGGATAGCAGTCTCGCTCTGCTCAGTAAGGTTGGCCTCGTAACCGGTCATGGAAAGCACCATACCGACTAAAGCACCGCCCACAGCTAAGGCCACCTTTAAGGTGAATAAGTGACCGGAGGCGCAGAGACCGGAAGCACGCTGATGTAACTTCCATTCACCGTAGTCATCAACGTCACCAATGAACGACCAGATGATTGGGGCTGCGATCTGGTGGATCACCGATAGGATGATGAACACAGCGTAGATCAGTACGACTTGATCAGATGGAATGATGAATAATAGCAGAGATAAGACGATGCAGATGATCTTCACGGCCTTATACACTGTGACCTTGCACCAACGGTTGGTGAAGACAGAGGTTAAGTAAGCACCGACGATGTTGGCGCAAATACCTAAGGTTAAGAACACACTGGCAGCAAAGTCATCGAAGCCTAAGACGTACTTAGCAAAGTAAATGGAAACAGCACCGCGCACGAAAGATGGAATGCAGTCTAAGAACATCAGAGAGATGCTGACTAACCACTGATCATTGTGGATGATCTTCTTGAACGAGGTAAAGAAGGACTCGCCGATCTCATCTTCACGTGGCTGAATACGCTCACGGGTATAGAAGAAGCAGAAGAAGAACAGGAAAACGGCAATGACAGCGAAGATCGAGATGGTGTAGAAGAAGCCAGTTGCACGATCGCCACCACCTAAGTAGCCGACTAATGGCAGCAGGGTGAAGGTGCAGAATAATGAGGCTAAGCCAGCACCAATGAAACGGAACTTCTGGCAGGATACACGATCCACTGGGTCAGCAGTGATCACACCACCTAAAGAGCAGTATGGAATGTTCACGCAGCTGTAGAGGATGGAAAGAAGTAAGTAAGTGGCAAAAGCGTAAGCGATCTTTGCAGTTTCCGACAGATCAGGGGTGTAGAACATGATGAGGCAGGAAATAGCAAATGGCACAGTGAAGACTGCCATCCACTTACGATAACGACCGTATTTGCTGCGGCGGTTATCCATCCACGAACCGTAGAATGGGTCGAAGAAGGCGTCGAACATACGCACCACTAAGAACATGGTGGCCACGACGGCTGGGGCTAAACCGAAGATGTCGGTGTAGAAGAAGGACAGGAACATGGTGATAGGGTTGAACAGCATGTTACATGCTGCATCACCAGCACCAAAGCCGACTTTTTCGAGGAACGACAGCTTGCCGGTAGCTTCGGCAGTCTGAGCGCTCTTCACTAATTTAACTTCGCTCATAACACTAAACTCAAAGTAGACTCACAACTCTTAGCTCATTAGGAGGTGTTTTGACTGTTGGCATCATAGGGCAGGTGGAGGATATTCCTGAAAAGCTCTAGGGGCAATGGAGACCAAAGTTACTCACAACTCAGTGGCTCTGTTACCTTCCCATCTGTCAATGTACTTCCCAGTCGAAAGCGCAGCAAAAAGATAGATCTATCCCAAAGGCTTGGTCTCAAATTCACCTCAGCTCCAACAGCGCTTGCATATTAAAAAAAGCTAATGTGTTGTTTTGTGATCTACATGGAAAAAGCAGGGCTAAGGGCTTTTTCTTATCAACTGTGTGATATTAAAATCAAGTTCATGTAATTATTTGGTATGCAAGAGTAAGGTTTTTGCCCACAATTTAATCCTGAAAGCAGGCAATCTGTATCAAGAGACAGGCTTATTTAAGCCTTGTTTGTTGTAAAACAAAAAATAATGTCAAAAAAGCACACACTGCTAATGTAGTGGTTACTACGGTAGTTGCAGAAAAAATTGCGGAGTTGTGGCACTGCTCATGGCTCATGGTTCATGGCCCATGTCCCATGATGGGTTTGGCTGGTAATGGCTGATAGCCATTGCTGCTCGCGAAGAGTTTAGTTAAGCAAAACCCAAAGCCTAAAGATCAAAGTACGTAAGAGAAGCAAGCTTGAGTTTAAGCATGAGCGTGAGCTTGTGCAGGTAACGACACGTCCTTGGAGTTATGGGAATTGAGGCTTTTAGAGCAAGGTATTGGTCTAAAAGGGTTGGAAGTTGGGAGCAGTACTGCTCCGAGACAGTGGGGCACAGGGGGACAAAGATGCAGATTCAGAAGCGAGTCTTAGGGCTCTTTGCGGTGATTGAGTCACCTATTCTTGTCTTTTCGGCGCAAAAGGAGCTGATCTATGCGCTGTGGCCTCGTCTTGTAGGTTTTGGTCGGACTGTGGATCTCAACCAAGAGAAAAGACAGCGTCAGCAAGAGATTGAGAGTAAGACAGAACAAATGCTGTCGCAGGCGCTATCACAGTTATTACCTGAGTCAGCTGAGTCAGCTGAGCCTGATGTAGCCTTAGACTCGTCGGTTATGGATGATGAGGCTTTAGCCTCAGCACAGGATGATGCTGTGGTGGCGGATAACGCTAATTTGTCCTCAGCCCAGCTAAAGCGTCAGGAAGTCCTTTCTCGTGCGCAGGAATTGCTGCAATCGTGGCGGCGCAATGTGGGCGATCCCATGCTCTTGCATAACTCAAATGATATGGGTGGGATCCTGCTGCCTAATAATGCGTATGTCTTAATCGGCCCCATTGCTCCGACTAAAGTTACCGTAAAGCATGGTGGTGAGACTATTGTCTCTTACGTGGAAAATCGTACTGCACGTCTGGCCAGCAACCTCTGGCTCAATCTGATGAAAGAGCGCTCTAAGGTTTTAGTACATACCAATCAGCTGGCAGTAAGTGAAGAATCTGTAGGCGCAGAGCATGATGGTGGTTTAGAGCAAGTGGCCAGAGACGAACTCTTAGCAGCGGATCCTAATGTACAGGAGCAAAAGTCGATAGCGAGCCCAGTAGTGACAGCAACTTTAAGCACGGCATCAGCTCCTACTACACAGCATATAGGCTCAGAGAGCTTGCTTGAGTCGAGCAATGCTTTGCCTCAGGATGTCTCCTCTCTGCGCAGTCAGCACAGTGTTGCAGGCTCATCCCAAGGCCTAAGTAGAGCTGATATATCTGAGTCGCCTGCATCTGCGGACATGGTATCCGATGGCACTACATCAGCTTCTGGCTCGGGTTCAAACCAAAGCTCAAATGCCAGCTTAGGACATATGACCTTAGAGCAATTAGTTGCAGGTAAAGGTGTAGACGATGGACTTCTGACTGAAGCAGTGAATAGTGGCGCTCTTAGTGGTAATGGCACAGCAGGTATGACTAATGAGCTCACGGAAGCAAGCTCTGAAGCTGCGGTAGCTGATAATAAGGCCTCGGCCTTAGGTGGTTTGGGGGCTGGTAGTACCTCCAGTACCGCCAGAGCCACCAGTACTGCTAGCAGCACAGTTAGCGGAGCTGCTATGGGAAGTGATGGGGGAATTAACTCGTTGTTGCAATCACTGTCTGGTATGCGCAATTACGACTTTTCACAGATCCTTGCTGCCCAGCATCAACCATACAATCCTATGGATGGCTCTATCTTAGGAGAAAACTTCCACTGGGATGACGAGATCTTAAGTCGTCTTAATCTAGCGCCGATCAGTACTGTGCACCTGCATAATCAGTTGCGCAATGAAGTGCTGGTGCAGGAGGCTGTGCGTGAAGGAGATGTCGAAAAGCTACGCTGGGCCTATAAAGTGCCACCTAAAGGCAAAGCTGGTATCTTAGGCTTTACCCCGTTGCGCTCATGGAAGAACCATGCGCATATCTCCAATATCTTGGCCAGTCGTGCCGCAATTGATGCGGGCATATCCCCAGAGGAGGCATACACACTCTCAGATAAGCTGTTCTTAGTGGTCGAAGAGCTTAAAGATCCCCTATTAGCCAAGCATATGCGCTACATCATTTACCTTGCTTTTACCGAGCAGGTACGACTGCATAACGAGAGATTGCATCAGGGCTCGGCACGCATTGAGCCTATGGTAGTGCAAAAGGCTCGTTTCCTGATCCAGCAGCAGCTATTTACAGATCTGTCTTTAGGAGGATTGGCAACCCAGTTGGGCTGTACCCCAGAGCACTTAGCGCGGAGCTTTAAGCTCTATCATGGGCAGAGCGTAATGCACTATGTGCAGCAAGAGCGCATTGCCAAATCCAAAGAGCTCCTCTTGGAGAGCAATACCAAGATCTGCGATATAGCAGCAACCCTACACTTTGCGTCCAGTGCACACTTTTGTAAGGTCTTTAAGGAGCATGAGCACTTAAGCCCAGCCAAATGGCGGGCTCAGCATGCAACCTTAACAGAATCATAGGAAGGCAGGTTAGGGGCCGTTGGCTGTTGCGGACATTGCGGCTGTCGCGGCCGTCACAGTGAAAGGGAGGCTATAAGGTGTGGCAGGCTTAAGATCCAACAGCCTAATAGGGCTTAAACCCTAAGGCCTCAGGTTAATGCCTCAGGTCAATACCTGAGGCTGTGGTTCTGAGGGACTGTGGCTAGACAATGCCCAGATCGTGTTTGAGGTCTTTGACTGCCGCCTGTAGGGTAATAGACAGAGCCTTTAAGTAGTTAATACGGTCGTTAGAGGCAGTAGGGCCCTCGATGGTGATTGCATTTTTGAGTGAGGCTAAGTGTGCCAGTGAGCGTTTGTAGCAGAACTGCTTGGCACGCATGAGACGCTTTTCTCTCTTCTTTTTGGCGATACGGATACCTAAGAAGCCTAAGATGGCAATAGGAGCAGCCAACACAAATAAACCAGTGGTGGCACCACCGCCGACTACGGCTCCAGCCGCACTTAAGGCACTAGCCACACCAGCAGCACTAACGCCCACAACGCTGCCACTTAAGTACAGGGCGGCAAAACTAATAGCACTACCAGAGCCAATACCAATAGCTGTAGCTAAGACCTCTGGCATCGAAGAGTCATTAATAGTACGCGACTTATTACCAAGACCTTGATCTATCTCCGCAATCACGTGCTCTACGGTTTTGAGGGCATTGATGTTTTGGAAGATCATGTCCTTTTTGCGCATGAGATAGGTACTGTTTTTCATTAGCAATCGGCGCGAAGTCCCTCAAGGTCATTAGGGGTAAGGGGAAGCGCCGCCTCCATGTCTTGGTTTGAGTGAAATGTTTTTGCGTCTGTTATTTAGACACAGCGGCACTAAGCGGCTTTTCTTAAGCCTGAACTTAGATTTTTGTGGCTTATCGGATGCTGTCACAGGGGCACTTCCGGCTCAAGTTTGAGCTGGAGCTTGTGAGCACCAGTTAAGGCCGTTTTGAGGCAGTTTTTTGCTCTGACATGCTTTAGACAGAGCGAGTTTTCTCGGATTATAGTGAGTCTTTATGGGGCCTAACTTAGTCCAATCTGCTTTTTCCTTTGTCGCCGCTTACACTCAGGCGGAGTCTTATGGGTAGGTTAGGCAAGCGGTACAATGACATCGGTCTCGCGCTCCTTATTTTTAGCCTGTTTTTCTCCGTCTGGTGGAAGGGTAAAAAGGAAAGGTCCTAAAGCAGTCAAATCCTAGGATTTTTGGCCCGAAAAATCCGATAGAATCGCACTTTTTCGTTGCCTCTTATTTTACCTTGTTAAGACCGTTTTCTCATACAGGGCGAGCAGGGTTTTTGCGGCAAAATTATCAGGTCTGCACTTAACGGTCATATTGATAGGGATAGGTGGCATAATAGGTTGCATAGAGAGATTGGTGACGAGTTATCGTTTTGCCCCAAGTCAAACGCTGTTGTTGCTCAAGCGGATGCTATCTTTAGTAAGGTTTGGAGGTCGAAAAAATGTCTGCCCATAAAAAGAAGAAAAAGCATGAAAAGAAGATGAAGAAGCTGATGCGGAAGTACTACGAGGAGAATCGCGATGGCTACTGGGAAGGTGTTCTCGCAAATTTCAAGGACGAGGCCAAGGCTGAGGGCATCGCTGAGGGTATAGCCATTGGTGAGGCCAAGGCTAAGGCTGAGGCCAAAGCTGAAGTGCGGAAGATTCTTTTGGCCGCCGCTCGTACACTTTTAGCAGAGGGCATGGATCGCCTCAAGGTTCAACATTACACGCAACTGACTGATGCGGAAATGGCCAGCATCTGTGAGGTAAATTAACTTGCTGCTTAAGGAGGCTATCATGATGGCAGCCCCTATATTTTTTCTGGCTCCTCTGTCCCTTCTATCCCCTCTATTCCCTTTGAGCTCCTTTGAGCTGGTGACAAGGAAGTCATCAGCATCAGTCTCTAAACCGCTGACAGTACACCCCGCATATGTCTGCATTTGCTCGTAGTTGACGTGCAGATCTACCAGCACCAGCCCCGCCTTCTCAAAAGCCTTAAAGTCCTCAAATATAGCCGCACGTGGAATGCGTGGCAGCTCCTTTTGCAAGTTATTGGCGTCAGCCTCACAGTAGTCCTTACTGTGAGGGCAAGTGAGACCTTTAGGACGCGAGGCTTGCACTGGCCGTTGGAGCATTATGTCGGTGGTAAGCAGTTCCGAACTTTTCACTAATCCTAGCGTCCTTAGGGGATTTCTTTTTGGGAGCAGGACTGGGGCCATATCCGCTAAAAATATTTTTTAGCGCAGCTAAATGTAGGCGAGCATGAAAATAGCTCAAAAACGGCTTGTGTCGTACATTGCGCCCCTAAAACGACAAAAGTATCAGGGACAGGAAAAAGCGCTTCTTGAGCGGCTCAAGCTAAGGCCAGCATGCTAGAGAATGCCGTAAATAAGCCAAAATGCTTTTGGTTAGAGAGGCTCGCAATGTCTGCTGTGGGTGAAACTGCACTCAGTTTTGTCTATAGCAAAATCGGGTATAGACTGAAACAAAACGGTCTGAGCGTGACGACTGTAACTTGAGATGGTTGTCAGCGGCTCAAACTTTTTCTGGGGTGAAGAGCAGGGCCATCATGCTCATCACTATCAACGTACCTTCGCTGGTATAGGTGTCCATGGTTGTGGTGCTCCTGTTACGACCAAGGTGTGACGCTGTGCTAAGAGCGTTTTTACCGCCCTAAAAGCGCATAAAAATCACGTTTTGGCCTTCTTTATGTTAAAATATAAGGAGAAAGTCAATGCGTAAGCGTATTGATCCCAATAGGAAAATCACCCAAGTTGCAGATCCCGAGTTTTACCGTCTAAGTGATCCTTTCTTCAAGTATCTGCTGGCAAAGGAAGAGCACGCAGATTTGTGTAATGACTTCACTAAGGCAGTTGTTGATCACATCCCGCTAGCTTTTCGTTCTAGAGAGGCTCGTGATTTTTCGTCCATAAGCTACAAAAATGTGGAGTTATATCGAGATAATGCTAACGAGAAGGCTGGCTTTCTCGATGTGGCTGTTATCACTGATACCGGTGTCACCTTTGATATCGAGGTGCAGACTTACAAGGACAAAGACTTACTCGCTCGAGAGTTTTTGTATTTCTCTAGACTGTATGGTATGCAGTATGGTAAGGGCGTGAGTTATGGCGAGCTTAAGGCAGTAGAGATTATTAACGTGCTCGACTGCAATTTTTCCCAAGAAGAGACACCATATCACACCCACAGCGAAGTGTGGTATCCTGCAACAAATAAGGTTCTTACTGGTCTGCAAATTTTGCACTTCATTGAGATCCCAAAGTTTGAGCGCATGCAGGAGCAAAAGAAGCAGCAAGGGGTGGCAATGAGCCGTCTTGATCGGTGGCTGCAGTATCTGACTTGTTCAGATCCTCAGGAAGTGCTGGCTTTTGCTAAATCAGATGCAATCTTTGGCAAGGTTTTGGAGGCCGAAAAGATGTACATTGATGACAAGGAGCTGATGCGTAAGTATTACGAGGATAATCGCGATGGCTACTGGGAGGGCGTTATCGCAAATGCCAAGGACGAGGCCAAGGCTGAAGGCAAGGCTGAGGGCAAGGCCGAAGAGCGGAAGAATCTTTTGGCAACTGCTCGCGCAATGCTCAACGATGGCATGGATCGTCTCAAGGTTCAACATTACACGCAACTGACTGATGCGGAAATGGCTAGCATCTGCTAGTTCAATTAACTTGCTTCTTAAGGGGGCTATCGTCACGGGCATCATGACAGCCCCCTATATTTTTTCTGGCTCCTCTGTCCCTTCTGTCTCTTCTATTCCCTCTATTCCCTTTGAGCGGCTACTGATCCAGCTTATGGATAAGCAGTGCAGGTAGCGAGGCCATGATCTTGTTGGCCTCAAAGCTCACCATGATCCCCACCGAAAAATCAGGTGTAGTCTGTACTGCGAAGCTCACATCTCTTCGGCTATGTGATTGCAGGAGTTGACGATCTGCAAGGCCTTATCGATGCTCACACCGCAGCGCTCCACACCCCTGTCTAAAGCTGATTTCTTATTGACCACACAGTCCTGTACTTCCAGGGGAATGCCGCCAAGGGTGATCTGGTCGTTAGGGACGATCTTGCCATACTAGAGCTTAGTGACAAGCAAGTATGCAGCATTTGCCTATAAATGCCTCTAAACCGCTGATAGTACACCCCACATATGGCTACACTTACTCGTAATTGATGTACAGCGATTCTCAGTATCAGCCCAGCATTTTCACATGCCTTAAGATCCTCAAACATGGCCGTTAATGACCAATTGCGCGTATTCATGGCTGGTAGAGGCGTCGATCAAAGCAATACTAATTCCTCAAAGATATCAGCTTGGCAGGAGGCTTGAGCCTTGGTTTTGTGTTAGTTTGCTTTGCTTTTTGAGGGTGAAGTTAGAGCTAGCAGGGTATGGATAGGGTAGGAGAGTGGTTGAGGCTTGGCTAACAACAAAAAGGCCCAGAGGTGAGCTCTGAGCCTTGCTTTTCTGTGTATTAAAGTGGAGGATTGCTCCTCCAAGCACACGATCTTAGAGCAAGGACAGACTGGGCGCAAATCCCAAAGCACCAAGATAGTCTTGGTGAGCAGCTAATAGCAGATGTGCCTTAGCTTTGCAGCTATGAGCCTTGCTCAGAATTTAGGGCTAAATAGGCCTTAGGAAAGGCTTTAAGGTCTTGAGGCCGTGGGATGGCTTTAGAAGTTCTTTACGAGCCACTTGCCACGTAAGAGAATGCCCTTGATGTTGAACTCGCGATCCATCACGATTAACGAGGCCTTCTTGTTTGGCTCAATGGTGCCATAGTCCTCTAAGACCTTAATGGAGCGAGCTGGGTTGTAGGTTGCGCAGCGAATCACGGTCTCAATTGGTAGACCCATTTGCAGGCAAGCGGTCTTCATGCAATCAAAGAGGTTGGTTGCAGATCCGGCAATGGTACCTGAGGCTAAGGTTGCAAGGCGACCCTTTACATGTACTGGTTGGCCACCTAATTCGTACTCACCGTCGTCTAAGCCTACAGCCATCATAGAGTCAGAGATCAGGATCATGCGCTCTGGGCCAAAGAGACGGAAGGCAGCACGGACTGCACCTGGTTGGATGTGGACACCGTCGCAGATAATCTCAGCTTCGCACCATGCGGCATCAGAGCCAGCGGCAATAGGGCCTGGGTCGCGGTGAGCAAGGCCTGGCATAGCGTTATACAAGTGGGTAAGGTGGGTAGCACCAGCGGCGATAGCTTTAGTAGCAATATCGTAGGATGCGCAGGTGTGAGCGATCGAGGATAAGACCTCATCCTTTAAAGCGGCGATTGTCTCTAAGGCATTTGGCTCTTCAGGGGCAATAGCCATCAGCTTGATCTTATTGCCTGAGGCCTTTTGGCAGCGACGGAAGAAGTCCACATCAGGAGCGTGCACAAACTTTGGATTTTGCGCACCAACCTTCTTTGGTGACACAAATGGGCCTTCCATGTTGATGCCGACAAGCTCAGCGCCGTCGTCCTTGTTCTGGTAGTCACGGGCATTAGCGCAAGCCTTAGTGATATCTTCCTCGCTCATGGTCATGGTAGCAGGGCAGATAGCAAGAATACCGGACTTAGCTTGGTACTTAGCAATGGCATCTAAGGCTTCTTCGGTGCCTTCCATAAAGTCGTGGCCTACTGAGCCGTGGAAGTGCAGATCCACAAGGCCTGGGATCACCAGTAAGCCATGAGCATCAATGGTTTCCTCGCCTAAAGCGGTGGCTGGATCTTCGGTGGCGTCGGCATTGGTGACGACCGCAGCGATCCGATCATCTTTGACACAAATGTGACTATTAGGGGCAAAGCGAAAGTCTTTGGTATAAAGGGTAGCGTTAGTCAGAAGCATAGACAAATCCCTGCAAATGACGAAAAAGACGGATAGATAGCCTCATCATGATCAGTTGCGAGCTCAAATCATATGAGGGCTTTTGCTGGTTGAGAAATCGGTTGTTGTCAGGCTCTCAGCACATATAGCGGAGAGCCTTGCGTCTTGTGGCCGCGCTGAAGAGCGCTGACCGCTCCCAGAGGGAGCTTGATAGTGCCCTGAGGCGCTTGATAGCGCCTCGTTGGTCTGTGTGGGCTGCCTTATTCGGCGTCTTGGGCACAGGCCAAGGTAAAGTATTGTGGCAAATGGAAGTTTGGCTTTTCTTCGTTGATTGGATTGAGTGCCACGTAGTGCTCATGCTCTGCTGTTTCTGAGATCTTATAGAGATTTAAGGCAAAAACATGCTCAAAACCAGCATAACCACAGAGCTCGTTAATTAGCTCACGTGGCACGCATAAGCTTATTTGCCAGCACTTTTGCTCTGGTTGGCGCTGCGCTTTGATCCCTAAAGATGCGATCTGCTCAGGGGTAAAAGCAGTGCGGTTCTTGCGGCTATGGCCATGCTTGGCATAGCAGATCCCAGCGGCATTGATCTCGATATTGAGATAGAGGCATTGCTCCAGCATTGGTTTAAAGTCAGCTGTAGCCTTCTCTTTAGTGTCAGCAAAGGCTAAAAAGAGCTCGACTGCGCTGTCTTGGCAAACCATGAGCATAGGCTCTTGCTGCACTGTAGCCGTGATCAGCGGATCGGACTCGTGCACAGTGAAACTCACTTCGAGGCCTTTATCACTGAAGCCTAAAGTAGCCTCAACTTGAGGTTGCTCAACACAGCGCCACAGATAGTGGTTTAACTGTACTTGTAGTGGATGTTGTTGTGACGGAATACGGAGCATAAGAAATCCTCACGGCCAAGCAGCTGGAGCGATAACAAAGCCAGCTCTCTGGTAGATAGTATAGGCCGATTTAGGCTAGTGATTGAAATTTTTTCTATAAAATGTGAGTTAGTTGGAAAATTTTTTCAAAAGCTGTAAACATGCGCTTTTGCGGTCTATTTTGCTCTGAAAAACGGTGTCGTTTTGGCGCTGGGTTGCTGCCAGCAATCAGGCGTGTAGTGTCCGCTGCTTTTTGGCCTTTAGGGATCCTTGTTTGCTGTGGAGGCTTTCTTTGAGCGGTGAATTGGTGCTGGACCTGCGCAGTTTATTTGCCCTAGAAAAAGCAACGGCACCATAAAGGTGCCGTTAGATAGACGGCCTTGCGGCCGTCTTAATTAGGTTGGTTGGATATGGTTTGGTCTTTAGAGCATCTTCTTGAGCTCATCAACCACGAATTGAACTTGTGGGCCGACAATCACTTGCACTGAGTTCTTGCCAGGACGTAACACGCCACGAGCACCAGCGGACTTAATGATATCGTCCTTCACAACGGAGATATCTTTAACTTCCACTCTGATACGGGTAATGCAGTTGTCGCAGACGGTGATGTTGTCTTTGCCACCTAAGCCTTCTAAGACCTTAGTAGCATAGGCCACGAATTTATCGCTGCCCTTTAACTCTTCCTTGGTTGCAGGTGCAGCTTCTTCCTCATCTTCACGGCCTGGGGTCTTTAAGTCAAACTTAGTGATCACGACACGGAAGACGATGTAGTAGACCACGGCTGCACCTAAGCCGACTACGATAGCCATCCATGGGTTTTGAGCTAATGGGGTTTGCGAAGAGAAGAATAAGTCAAGGAAACCAGCCGAGAACGAGAAGCCTGCACGGATTGGTAACATCACAGTGATAGCAGCGGTGATACCACCTAACAGGGCATATAAGATGTACAGGCCTGGAGCCAAGAACATGAATGCGAACTCTAATGGCTCGGTCACACCAGTGAAGAAGGAGCAGAATGCGGCGGATGCTAATAAGCCCATCACAGCCTTCTTACGACCTGGCTTAGCGCAGTGGTACATGGCCAGAGCAGCAGCTGGCAGACCAAACATCATGACTGGGAAGAAGCCGGTCATGTACATACCGGTGACACCGTACTCACCAGTGCCAGACCAGAACTTGGTTAAGTCAGAAATACCGGCCACATCGAACCAGAACACTGCATTCAGTGCGTGGTGCATGCCGATTGGAATTAACAGACGGTTTAAGAAGGTGTAGATACCGGCACCAACTGCACCTAAGGAAATGATGGACTCGCCTAACAGGACTAAGCCGTTGTAAACCAGAGGCCAGACAAAGAAGAGAATTGCGGCAAAGACAATAGAAACTACTGCGGTAACAATAGCGACCGAGCGCTTGCCGGAGAAGAAGGCTAAGAAGTCTGGGAGCTTGGTAGTGCAGAAACGGTTATAGCAGGTGGCACCAATAATACCGCAGAGAATACCAATGAATTGGTTGTTCACCTTGGTAAAGGCAGGATCCACATCACCACCAGTTAACACGCCCACAAAGCTAGGGCCTAAGAGGGTTTGTACTACGAACCAAGCCACGATACCGGCTAAGGCTGGAGTACCATCGAGCTCTTTGGCCATGCCCACGGCTACACCGATAGCGAACAACACGGACATGTTGTTAATGATGGCACCACCGGCTTGCACGAAGAACGTTCCTAAGATCACAGCGATGGTTTGTTCCACATCGCCACCTTGCATGGTGTTTGGTGCTAATAAATAGCCCAAGCCCATGAGAATGCCTGCTACTGGCAAGCAAGCGACAGGAAGCATCAGAGACTTACCTAGTCGCTGCAGATATTTCATCATAGATGAACACCCCAAACAGAAAACGCAATCCCTAAAATATTAAGCTCAGCCTTGTCCCAAAAATGCGAAAACAAGGTAGAGCCACAGCCTAGATCGGCAGTAAAGTCTCCTTTCTAGGTTGGAAGTAAGATCTTCAGGCTTATATCTGGAGATATAGGTCACAGGAGGTCGCTACTTCTACTCCTAAAGCCTTAAGCCTTAGCACTTAGCTAAGCAACTGCGCTGAGCGCTTAGGATTAAGGGTGAGCATGGTCAGCCAACCACTGACGTTATAGTCTTCACAGCGCCGTATGGTGCAGGCGCAGTTTGGCTATAGCCTCACGTGGAGAATTATCTAAAAGAGCCTTTTAGAGATCAAAACCATAAAACCTAAAGTGTGCACTTGTGCACATTCATGGAGATATTTTTCATAGAAGTCGGGGCTTAGTCACATTTTGAGCAAAAAGGCTTGCTATTTATGAAAAATGTAAACGTTTAATGTGGCGTATGGATGGGAAGGAAGGGAGAAGAGGGATGGGACAAATAATGCGTGAAATAAATTTTCACGAGGGACAAAAAAGCCTACGCATGCTGCGTGCGAGACGCGTGCCTTTTATGCGATTGCACGGAAAGTTTAGGTGTCGTTAGGGTGCAGGCAACGCTGATGGCTCTGCCAAGGCAGGGCTCTGCCAAGGCAGAGCCCTAACGGTCTCTCAGGCCCAAGACTCTTTTAATGCTGCTTTAGCACAGCGTGAGCTCTTGGGCCATAGTACCGAAAGTTAGCCATACAGGCAGCAGTTGCGCTATCTGTGTCCTGCTTTAGAGGTTAGCCTGTAAGAATTGCTTGGCAGCCTCGGCAGCTTCGACCTCATCTGGGCCGTCAAACTGTAAGACCATTTCCTCGCCTTGTTGGATGGCCAGCTTCATGACGAGTAAAAGACGCTTGCCGTCAATTAATTGGTCAGCTTTGCCCATCTTGCAAGAGCTCTTATAGCCAGAGATCAGCTTGACTAATTGGCCAGCTGGACGAGCGTGGATACCGCGTGGATCAGTGATTTTGTAAGTAATAGTTTGCATAGAAAAGTGCATAGGTCGTGACTTTCTCTGGTTGTCTTGGGCTTTTTGGGCTCCTGCAGCTGTTAAAGCTGAGGGCACATAAAACCTAAGCTCAGAACCAAAGATCGTCCGGCCATCCTCCCAAATAACAACAATATAAGCAGTGGAGAGCGCTGGCCTATACCTTAAGCCTTTTGCGGGCCATAAGGGATAGAGGCTTCATCGTGGCCACTGCTGCATCTTTGGAGATAGTTTGTCAGCTGCAACTGGACTAGGGCTATCCCCAAAGAGAGAACGTAAAGCTAAATTTATGCTGAGGCTGTATAGGGCCTAAGCGCTACTCTGTAACGTTGGGCCTAGCAGCTGCTGAGGTCTTAGTGAGCTTGAAGCTTGTCTAAGGCCGCAGGGCAAGGATTGAGGCACTGGGCCTCAGAATTACAAATACGCTCGCGTAATGCAAGCACGGCACCTGGCGAGACCGAGAGCTCATCAAAGCCCATCTCAATAAAGGTGTCCGTAAGCTCAGGATCAGCGGCGAGCTCACCACAAATACCCACAGGAATACCGGCTGCGTGGGCATTTTGGGCAATGATACGTAAAAGCTCGATCACCGCCTCATGGTGTGGGTCGCTGTAATCGGCTAAATTCTCATTCTGGCGATCACAAGCCGTGGTGTATTGGTTGAGATCATTGGTACCAATCGAGAAGAAGTCCACATGCTCCGCTAAGCTGCGCGAGAGAATAGCGGCGGCTGGAGTTTCGATCATAATGCCGATCTTTGGACGCTTATACTCAACCTGATTGGCTTTGAGCTCAGCTTCCACCTCGTCACAGATTTTTAAGACTCGCTCCACTTCCTTTAAGCGCGTGACCATTGGGAACATCATGGCAATATTGCCACGGGCAGCGGCACGGAAGATGGCGCGCAGCTGGGTTTTAAAGATCTCTGGCATAAAGAGGCAGAGACGCAGGGCACGTAAGCCTAAAGCTGGGTTTTCCTCATGTGGCAGGTCGAAGTAATCTACCTTTTTGTCGGCACCGATATCTAAGGTGCGGATGATCACCAGCTTGCCGTTCATGGTCGAAGCAACTTTAGCGTAGGCTTTAAATTGTTCTTCTTCAGTAGGTGGAGTGCTACGGCCTAAATATAAGAACTCGGAGCGGAAGAGACCAATGCCTTCGGCATCATTTGCGAGGACTTGCTCTACATCGTCAACTTGACCGATGTTAGCAAAGGTCATGATGCGATGGCCGTGCTTAGAGATTGCAGGTTGACCCTTAAGCTTTTCTTGACGAGCCCGTGCAGCGGCAAATTCGGCTTGTACGGCCTGAATGCGCTGGGTAGTCTCTGCATCAGGATCAATATAGAAAGTACCATCCACAGCATTCAAGGCTACAGTGTGGCCGCTTAAGTCACAGACGCTATCGGCATCAGCTGCTGGAGCACCTTCACTGCGCTCGTTAAGACTAATTGGCAGCTGGGCATTGATGATCAGCGGAATGTTCATGGTACGAGCCAGAATGGAGGCATGAGAGTTTTGCGTACCATGACGCAGCAGGATACCTAAGATCTTGCTGCGATCTAGAGCTACAGTTTGTGATGGTTGCAGATCATCAGCAACTAAGACTACATTTTCGGTTAAGACGAGGCTCTTTTCACCACGGGCATTGCGGGCAATACGGGCAGTGACATCTTTAATATCAGCAGCACGTGCCTTCATGTAGTCGTCATCCAACTGAGCAAACTCAGCAGCTTGCTGTTCACCGACTTTAAGCGCAGCACAGGAGACTGTGAGCAGCTCGTTTTGAATGGTGTCACGGATGTTATCGCAGATATCTGGATCATCCAGCATCATGCGGTGGATCTCAAAGATCTCAGCTTGCTCTGCTCCCAGCTCTGCTTGCGCTTTATCGATCAAGGCGTCCAATTCTTGGCGAGATTGCTCTAAGGCTTGCTCGAGCAGTTGTAGCTCCTGATCTTTGTCCTGCGTATAGGTAACGGCGGCCTCAGAGGTGGAGGTGACAGGGGTGATAATGTGCAGGATTTTACCTACAGTTACGCCCGCACAGGCGCAACGTCCTTTTCCTTGGTACATTTTCCATCCTTTTATTGCAGCCACCGCGCTCCCACCGCCCTTAGCCTCTATCCCTAGGCTTGAGCGGTAATGCAAGCGCGCTAACTCCGGCTTTGCGCAAGATCAGCTGCAAAGTCTCTATCCCATTAGAGTTAGGAGCGTGGTTGGTTAAAGCTGCAGCTTAAGAAGCTTTAAGAAGCTCTTAAGAGGCGGCGTGAACGAGCTGTTGCCTATAGAGCTTAAGACCAAGGCTAGGCTAGGCCAGGGCAAAGGCCAAGACCAAGCTACTTTCCTGCTCGTTCCCTTCTTGAGAACAGGAAAGGAGCCTTAATCCGAGCTGGCAGGAGCTGCTCTCTACACACCTCAAACTAGCTTCGTTTGCGGCTTCTTTTGCTTTGTCCTGCTACTATTCTTCCTTAGCCGTCAGAGTGCATACCACATCTTTAGTGGTGATTGGCTGTGGTGTCACGAACTGGCAAGTGGCATAGTCAGAGGCGTTTAAGATCACAAATGGCACATAACCACAGAGACCAGCGTCAGCAATGACCTTGGAATCGAAGCGGATCAGTGGCTGGCCTGCCTTTACCTCTTGGTCATCGTGAACATAGGCTTCAAAGCCTTGACCCTTAAGATCAACGGTGTTGATGCCCACGTGGATTAAGATCTCAACCTTATCCTTGGAGGTAATGGTGACAGCGTGAGCGGTCTTAAAGATCTGAGAAATGACACCATCACAAGGGGCATAAATAGTTTGATCATCACCTTCAGGCTTAAAGCAGAGAGTAGGGCCTAAGACCTCATCACTAAAGGTAGGATCAGGGATCTCTTGACGTTCTAAGATCGCGCCATTTAAAGGAGCGAAGATCTGAATAGGCTCCACCGCTTTTTTGCCTAATAACTTGTCCAGAAAACCCATAATACAATCCTCAATCTTTTCCAATGCTAGAGATCAATCTCAGCAACAGCAAGCGCATAACGGCGTGCAATGAGCACGCATTAGTCTGCCTAGCCCCAGAGAGGCGAGGCAAGGGCGTGTGTTTTCCCAGAAAAAATTTAAGTAAACATATTGCTTTGAGCAAAAGCTGAACTCTAGGCCTTTGTCCTTTAGCTCATGTTTTGCTTGGCGCTACAACTCGGCGGCTACCAGCAAGGCGGTTAAAGTGACTGTCTGTTGGCTGCACTGAGTACAACTTGCTAGGACTTGCCTGCTTTCTTTAGAAAGTCGAAGCTCAGGGATCTCACAACGCTACATCTATCTTCAAAAGGCTGTGCTTAAGTGCACTAAAAGTGCACGCTGCTTGGTCTGCGAAGATAGAACAAAGTGAAGGTGGTAGTGGATACCACTGCATCATTATGATGCGCATTGTGCCTTTTAGTGTGCAAAAAAGCACGCAGCAAAAGCTCTAAGCGTTACCTCGGTCACTAATTTTTGCTATTAAGGGCTAAAAGCAAAGCCTTTCCCATGGCGTTGTGTTAGGCCAAATAGAGCAAAAAATGTGGATAGAAGCTGATGTTTAACGTATTTAGGAGTGAGAATAAGCCAAATGTTAGGGCTCCTTAAGGCGATCTGGATACAGCATACAGGGTGTTTGCGACACGTGGCGAATTATTTGCATAGAGTGCTTGCTAGACGATAGGGAGCTGTTACAGCTTACTTTTGCAGGGGCAAGGAATGCTTCTAACTATATTGCCATATGGCTATTAGCACATGACTTCTATGCCTCTTAGCCTCAACAGTGGTTGGCAGAGCCAGCAAGGGCCAAGGTGTTGCTAGTTAAAGCTACGCGGATCTTGGGCTTTGTGGACGCAAAAGTAAGGTATAAGGCTCTTGTGCTGTATTGTTTGTGCCTTACTGTTGCAGTAGAGCGCTGGCGACTTCGAGGCCCCAAGGCCAAAGAAAGACCTAGATTCTTGGGATTTAGACCTTTGGAGCTGTCAGTTGGCGCTAGTGCATTGGCTGGGCGCGTACTTTGTGAACCACCTGCTTACCTTGCTCGTGACTTCACACTATCGTTTCAAAGCAGATGCCAAGGCAGATTTTGTGTGGTAGCACACCGAGCATTCATCGCACAATCATGGTGTTGTACTCGGAGGCTATAGACGGCGACTCAAAAAACAGGAGATCGGTAAAGCTATGCGGAAAGCAGGTCTGTTGGGTTTAACCTTAGCAGCCTTATGTGCTGCTTATGTGGCGGGGATGCCAACCGCAATGGGTCAGGTGCGCTATGAGGCAAGCTTAAGCGATACCAATGCTAAAGATTGGTCGACGACCTCGAGCCGTATTTCCTGCGTGCTCTCCTCGCGTATCAATGGCTATGGTCGTGCTGATTTTGTGTTGCTCTCAGGTGCCCAGCGTCGTCTCAGTTTAGAGCTCTTCCCATCGGTGGAGATCTCCTCACGTAGTAAGATGCGTATTATTTCGGCTCCACCAGAGTGGCGTCCTGAAGGCAATGAAAAAGAGATCGGTGAAATTGATCTCTATCGTGGTTTCCGTCCTTTTGTTGGTGATAGCGTTTCATGGGCAATGCTGCGTGAGCTGCACACTGGTCAGCGTGTGTTGTTCCCATATCTCAGCAAGCAACCAAATTACACTGATACCATTGTGCCTGTCTTAAGCCCAATGGGCTTTGCTAAGCCATATCAAGAGTTTTTAGATTGCAGCGGACAGTTGCTGCCATACGGTTATGCTGATGTGGGCTTTATTGCCTTGATGTTCTACGACACCGAGAACCGTCTCACCCCAACTTCGGATGAGCGTCTGCACAACCAGATCGAATATGCTAAGTTGGATCCTGCAATCAGCAAGATCATTATCTCTTCCTTTGGTTCAGGCCATCAGGACAATTTGGATAACATCCAGCTGGCCAAGGAGCGTGCGGAAACCCTGTCGCGTATTTTCCAAGAAAATGGAATCAGCAAGGATTTAATTGAGATCCGTACTTATGGCGATGAGCAGCTGGCCACAACAGGTTATACCATTTCCGATCGTCAGCAGTCCTCTAAGGCAGTGATTGAATTGCAACGCGATCCATTCAAGGTCGATCGTCGTTTGGAAGTCGATATGCCTGATATTGGCGCGCCAGCTGATTGGAATCCTGACGAGTTGGATCAATAGGATTAATTTTTGTTTTTGACGACAGCAGAGTTTGTGCATGCAGCTCTGCTGTTTTTATTTAGTTGCCGTGGGTACGCTCCTTAAGAGCCTATGAGGAGAGGCTGTACAGCGGCGATTATGACTATTTAGGCTTAAGCGCTGCATGCTATTCGTGTTACGCTTTCCGTCGAGCGCGACTCTTGCTGGCTGAGCTCCGGCTGAGCTCCGGCTTGTTGTTTGCACGGTATTGCTCTGCGCTCTGCGCTTTGCGCAAGAGTGCGACTCCTTGCACCAGTGCCTTGTAGGGTGTGCGCTTATTGGGATTTTGGCTTTTTGGGTGTGATTTTTTATGGCCAATATGCTGAAAAAGGTAAAGGCTAAAGAGAAGCGAGAACGCAGTCGCTTCATGCAGGCTTTTATCATGGCTTTGATCTTTATTACGCTATTGTCCGGCTTCTTTGCTGCTGGCTTATGGATCTACACCAGCAATTCCGAGGCAGAACGTCGCTCGATTGCAGAGCACGGTATTACTGCCTTAGCACGTGGTGATCTGATGATGGCGCGCAAGTATTTAGAAGAAGCTGATGCTAAGGCTGAGCCTTATGCCACTGAGTTCTTAGCATGGATGGATACGAGCTCTGGTCACTATAACGATGCCTTACGTTATGCGGTGCGCGCTAATAACTTCCAGCGTTTTCTTTCCTTTGAGCTCTTAGGTGATCTGGCTATTATTGGTGTAGGTGTTGACAGCGCTAAGGGAGGCTCAGCTGCTATTTCCTATTTTGAGCAGGGTGCCTTAAGACTGGCTCGTGAGCAAATAGCTGAGGAAAGAGGTGTAGATATCGACGATCTCTTTACCAATGAGCATGGTGTCTTACGTGATGATCCTGAGGTTAATGAGCGTGCTATTGCTTTGTTCTCTGATATGGTGCAGAGAGCTCTGCCTTTATTCCAAGACGATAATGATTACAGTAACTTCATTATGCGTGCTAAGCGTAAGGGAGCTAAGAACCTTGAGATCGCTTTAGGAGATATGCTTTTCCGTGGTAATGATCGTTTTGCTGCTAATGCCGAAAAGGCCTTAGAGTATTGGCAGAGTGCTATGGAAAATGGTGATGCTCGTGCTTTAGATCGTTTAGCTGGTGCTTATTGGCATGGTTATGCAGTTAAACGTGATCCACAAGCTGCCATCGATCTCTATTCGACTAGCGCTTCGCAGCATCGTAGCCCAGTGGCTATGTATGCCTTAGGTCTGATTTCACTCCGTCATCCACAGGCCAATGCCAATGGTGCGGTTAACCTCTTTAATAATGCCGCTTCTTTAGGCTATGGCCCTGCCAGTACCGCCTTAGGCGTATTGGCTATGACCGAGACCTACAACGCCCAAAGCATTAGCTCGGCACGCAATTGGTTCCGTATTGCCGCTGAAGAGCAAAGAGATCTCTCTGGTCGTATTTTCTATGACTTGATGCTGATGTCTGGTACTGGCGGTGTGCGTGATTTCGTCAGTGGCTTCGATGACATGCTGATCCTTGCTAAGTCTTTCCAACCAGCACAGACTATTATCGATTTGCTGCAAAAGCGTGTTGCCCCTGAAGACATTTTGCGTGAGAGCTTGATCCTCAGTAACTTAGTGCTGCGTGGTCAGCTGGCCTATCGTGAAGGCGATCCTCTGGCTCCTTTAAACTTAAAGGATCCAGTCACAGGTGAGGAAATGGAGCGTCCTTTCTCTTACTACACCTCAGTGACCAAAATGGATCAAAACATCAAACAGCGTTTTGGTGAGCGTAACTTTACAGCACCAATGGATCTTGCTGAGTTGACGATCAACAACCAAAAGATCATCTCGCCAGAACTGGCCAAGCTGGTTGTGCAGTTTGCCCCAGCCACAGGCGTAAGCGCTTTTGATCAAGTGCCATTAATGCCACGTCCACTACCACCAAAGGTTCCAAGTCACTACAGCATTAGTGATTTTGTGCCTCCGGCAGTACTGGTACAGACTACGCCGCTGTTCTCGGCTCCACACGTCTTTACCACGATCGACAGTAGCCTGTTCGATTTCGACAAAGTGCAGCAATTTACTATGCCTGAAGAGGACACTGGCAGCTCTGCAGCTGGTAGCCCAGAGCTCGCTCAAGGCAGTTACTAATTCGGTCTTAAGGCCATAACAACAGACCGGCGGATGCGGCAGCGACACCCACTGCCCAGCCGTCTGCTGTATGCGCCAGCTATCGCTTGCGCTAGCGCCAGAAAGACAAAAGCCTGAAATCTGCGAACGTGGGCATGACAGCAAGAAAGCTGTCATGTTGCACCGGAGGCAAGGATTTCAGGCTTTTTTGTTTTTGAGAAGGTTAGCGCCTCAAGCTAAGCTTCGGAGAGCTTGTGGGTTCCGGCAATGATGTCCTGATCAAATCTGAGACTACCGTTGAGGAAGTCCTCGATCTCGTCTAAGGCTGGAGTGTTGTCGATGTGACTGAGCTCAATGAGGCGTGCACGGTCGTTAATGGTCATGTTTTTGAGGCCTACCTCTGTGAACAGTCTGAGATTGTCGGCCTTTAAGAACATGGCAAAGGCTTTACCGAATAAGGCTTTAGCTTGCTTGAGGTGGGCAGCATTGATCTCTTCGTTGCTCTTGCCTTGGTAAATGAGCGGTAAGGTGCAAGCGGCGAGAGTCGACAGTCGTGGCTGTACCATTGGATTGACCGCATGGCCGGTAATGTGACCACTTAGATTGCGGCGGCCATTGAACTTCTTAAGGTAGAGGAAAGAGCTGATATTCTTGCCATCGTTTACAGGGTAGTTATCCCAGATAAAAGGCTTACGGCCTAAGAGCTGAGTAATGTGCTCTAAGTACTCAGGGGTAATGTCATTGGAGAGCACACGCTCGCCTGTCCAGAAGATCTCTACGCGCTCCGGCAGATTGGCAGTGAGATCGGTAAAGTAGTGCTCTGGGCGCTTGCCAAAGAGCTTATCTAAGACAGGATCATCGGTGTAGTAGGATGGGCAGATGATGAAGTGCTGTACAAAGTCAGGCAGTTCTTTTTCGATGGCGCTAATAATGCGGTTTTGCAAGGCACCGATCTGCTCGGAGTCTTTGACCATATCATCAAAGAGCAGCGCAAAGATCTCACAATGAGTGATGGTACAGAGCTCTTTAACGCGCTGAATTGCTAGGTCTTGTAAATGCTCTAGATCAGCTGTGAGGTTAAGCGGAGATAGGGCAATACCGTAGTCGAGGTGTTGCTCATGGGCCTGAGCGCTCATACGTTGGAGGTAGGCCACATAATCATGGTCAGAGAGGAGATCTTCCTGCCAGCGGTCGCGTAAGTGTGGATCAGCCTTAGGCGAGTAGATGTAAAAGCTGTAGCCATGCGAGGCTAAGAAATCACAAAGGTAGGCGCGCTCATCTTCACTATAGCGGCGACCATAAAAGCCCTCAATTAAACCCAGATATGGCTGTGGAGCCGTTTGGGTATTTGCTGTTGCATTTGCAGGGAGCGACATGAAATAACCTCAGTTTCTCTCAAGTTTGAGCCAAGCGATCCTATCCGCAAGCTAGGTTGCCGAGCCGTTTGAGGCTATGCAGCCTCAGGCTCTGCCTCAGCCTAGCTGTGGGCTTAACTGTCTGTATTCTGATGACCTCGCCTTATAAGATCAAGCTTTGCACCGTGATGACGTCACAGATCTGAAAAGAAAAAGAGCCACCAGCCAAAGGCGTGATCGCTTTTGTGCCCTCTGCGACGTAGGTGACAGTGTGGTCTTAAGGTAATTTTTTTAAAATTTTTTGTTTTCTCGCCACAGAGCTTTCCTCCTTGGATTGCGAGATTCTAGAGCCAAAAATCACCATAATTTGCCGTTTTTAGCGCCCGCCCCCTCCCTTGTCTTGCCAGTGTTAAGTGCTAGAATCTTCTATATCTAAGCCTGTTTCCGTCGCACGTTAGTGAAGTCCAAGACAACTTATGGATACACGCTCCTAGATAGAACTCCTAGCAGATATTGACACAAAGGCACTGAGCCATGGCGCAACCAGTCAGCGAACTTCCCAACCAGAACTTTATCTCTTACTTGAGCAAATACGGACTCAATAGCAATCTGCAATTTGACGAGTATGTGACAAAATCGGCTCGAGATCTCGGTATTCAGGCCTTTAACTTTGATCTGCCTCTTCTAGCAAGCTACCGCGAGGAGATTATGAGTGCTGTCGCTAACAATCACTCCACGCTGATTCTACTCACTGGTCGTGCTGGTGATGGTAAGACTCATTTTTTGCGTCAACTCTTCACTGATCCTGAGAGCATCGGGCATTCTACCGAAGACTGGGAGCGTGTTCCTAACTGCTGCTTCGATATTAACACCCAAACAGCTAGCGGTACTGTCACCTTTACCCTGATTAAGGATTTCACCAATAATGACAAACCTGCGGACAACGAGCGACTACGCAATACTATCGAGCAAATTGTTAGGCAAAATGAGGAAGGCCCAAGCAAGAGTGATCCTAATGAGCACTGTCAAATAGTGATCATTGCTGGCAATCACGGCAAGATCATGGAGCGCTTCCAAAATCTCTTTAGTGACTCGAGTAAGCAGTCTCAAAGTGTAGGTACATTCATTAGTGCCTTAGAGACCTATATGCTGGAACACGATGATCGTCAGCTCAAGGCTCTGCCTTGGGTGCAAAGCCACGATATGTCAGTCTGCTTAGGGGCACCAGAAATTAAGAAGATCTTCGATGACGTGCTGGGCTCTAAATACTGGCAAAACTGTGAGCACTGCGCGCATGCCTCTTACTGTCCGATTTTGCGTAACCGTGCTGTTATGCGGGATGAGTTGGTTCTCACTCGTTTTCTACAGCTGCATGAGCTGATCGTAGATAATGGGCAGCACTTTACTGTGCGTAATATGATGCTTCTTTTAGCCAACGCTATTTTGGGCACTAACACGCAGGAAGCAATGAGCTGCTCATTGGTGGCGGCACAGGAAAACCACTTAAAGCCTCAAGCCATTGAGGGCAGCTCTATTCACGACAATATAGTTGAGCCAGATTCTCTTTTGGCTTCTAACCCTTTTGACAATATTTTTGGTCTCAATGCCAGTGCCAATAAGTATGAGATCATGAGTCAGGGTAGCGGTAAAGGCTTTAAGCGCAAAAGTACACTTGCTTTTGCGTCCCAAGAAAAGACCATCCCTATCTTTGCGGATCTCAGATCTATTGCTGTAGGCCAATTTAGTACTAAGCTCATCGATGATATGATCCTAGCTGATCACTCCAATAATGCCGATGAGTGTGCTGATATCAATCCTGACCTCTGTGCTCAGTACCAAGAGATAATTAACAAGCATGACCATTACGGTTTAAATGCGCGACTGAAGCAGGCATACCATAGGCTCAGTCAAGGACTTCTCAATAACGATGATGTGGACAGTGAAGCGGTCTTAGAGGCTCTGCACAATATCCAAGAACATCTCAATAGCCTGCATCGCCTCCTATTCTTTACTGTAAAGCATCCTCAGCTTGATAATCTGCAAGACCTGCTTGACCCTAAAGGCCAAAGTGCAGCTGCTCCGAGTATAAATTTTTCTCGATCATCGTCATTAGGGCGTGCTGTATCACCGTTCATACGGCGCAACGCCAATCCGTTGGGAAGATCTTCTACATTAGGAGGAATTGTTAGTGCCAAGGCAGAACCACCTTTATTTGCTCCCTACATGCTGACCGGCTACACCTTCGCTTTGCAATACCTAAAGCTGAAGCACACAGCAATGAAACATGTCATTGGAGGCCAAGATCAATCCACTCTTTCGCGGCCAGTAAACATAAAAGCTGCCTTAGATGAGGCCAGCGCCTTAATGGTGGGGCTTAACCGTGCTTTTACGGGGCTAATGCTTTTGCATGGCGCTGCAGATTTTCTCTACATTACCACTACTAATAAGCTTAACCCTATGGCGCAAAGTATCCTTTTAGATCGTCAGCGCTACTGCGTTAAGGTTGATTATGAAGGCATTGCGCGGGATGATGCTGTGCGCTTTGAGCTTAATGCTAATGACCTTGTGGATGTGGTGTTTCATCAAGCCGGTAATGGTAATAGTCGTCTTCACCTGACACCTAAGCTCTTTGAGTATCTGATGTCCTTAGCCTCTGGCAAGGTTAGTATGTCTTTTTCCAGCGAATGCCATAACGAGCTTGCTGCCTTCAAGGCTAGCATTGCCGCTAAAATCAGCAAACGGTCGGATGAGTTTGACCGTGGTGTGTTGGACGTGGAGCAAATGCTTCACAGCGTGCTTGTCTGTAAGCTCAATGCATATGGCGATATAGCCTAGCGTACCACGTGGTTAC
Organism: Candidatus Anaerobiospirillum pullistercoris; assembly: GCA_019114785.1. GTDB lineage: Bacteria > Pseudomonadota > Gammaproteobacteria > Enterobacterales > Succinivibrionaceae > Anaerobiospirillum > Anaerobiospirillum pullistercoris. Next base: position 31,197 of record DXEV01000088.1, read on the forward strand.
ATTTTGAGAGGGGGTTAAACCATGTTAGTTCTTTCTTTATTGCTGCGTGGAGATGTGTGCTGTGCTCCTTTGATGGCGGCCGATACTATTGCTTATGTTGCTGGTGATAAACCAGATAGCTCACAAGGCCAAGTTCAGGATTATCCTGAGTTATTGAAAGTTTTGCGTGGTAATAATATCGTGGGACAAGATCGAGATAGCCCTATACCAGAAGAGCTCCTACAACTTATTATGCGCGTCAAAGACGAAGAAGCTCCGTTCCTAGGGCCGCGTCTGCATTCTTCTCATCCTCTTAAGAACCGTGATTTCCTCATAGAAGAGGATATCTTTGGTTTTGGCTTCACCAAAAAGGTTTCACTTGAGGGCTTTGTTTTGACCTTTTTGCAAGTGCTCATTAGTCAGAATCCATATGAGCCTTTTGCCTTTGCCAATACCTCCTATTCCCATGGTAGTGAGCAAGATCACCTTGCAAAGCTCAACCCAGAGCATCTATCTGAAACCTCCTTTATCCGTAGCCGTTTTACCTTGTTACGTCGTTTGGTGCTCAATAATCCTTACGTGGATTTTGTGAGACAGCGTACAGGTAAGACCGAAGAGGAGAGGTGGTATGAGTGGCAAAAGCTCTTCATCGAGGGTAATACTTGGTTAACGGAAAAATCTAAAGTACTTCAAAAATACAAACCTGAAGACTTAAATTATCTTCGAGTCCACTTCAGCTCATTTGCTGAATTTGCCCAAGCCTTAGCTTTGCTTAGAAATTGGGTGTTAACCACAGCAGATGATGATCGCTCGTGGTATAACATCTTTATGTTCCCTCTTGGCCCATGTTTCCTTTTTGCTGAGCTAAATTACGGTATGAGCACGACCACAAATTATTTCTCTTACGAAGGCGTTACTCTCTTTACCTTTTTGGCTCGTAGCATTGTTCCAGATGAGCAACGCAATCATGTCGGGCATGAGCTTTATAGCCGCTTTTTTCCTGAAGTCAATCTGCTTAACGAGTTAGCTACGAATGTAGCTGGCCCTTCGGCTTATGAGGCTCTTGATGCTCTATACTATTTACAGCAACCAGAGCAACGCCGTGCTTATAACGGTTTAACTGAGGAGAAAGAACAAAAGAAGTATGCCGAGTGGCTTAGAAAAAAGTTAGCAAAACCTGATAACGATAACGATAACGATAACGATAACGATATCGATAACGATATCGATAATGATCGTTATGTTGCTCCTAATGTTGCTGTTACTTATAGTGTGAAAACTACCGATTTTTGCCCTGTCCGTCAACACCGCATTTTTACACAACTGTTTGAGGATATTGCTAATATCCTAGCTATGGAGCTCAACCAGCAGGAGCTCTTTATCTCCTTAGGGCAGATTGGTCTGCTTAATCTCATGGTCTTTGGTCTCGAGCAATCTAGAGGTGCTCTTTCCGTGGGTATAGGACAGAAAGCCCATTGCGACATCAATATTATCCCTGTAGTCAACCTGTCCCAGAGGGATAGCGGTATTCGTAAGAGCTCGGTTGAGCGCTGCAAGTATAACAATGAGCTTAACCAGCGCATGCTTCGCCCTTACCTTAAGGCTCACCTGACGCGTTTGGTGGAAATGGTTGATCCTCAATTGCTGCAAACCTCAGCGCTGAATGCTTCGCAGGTTAACGAGCTTTTGTCCTTGATCTCTGCATTATTCACCTTTAACAGCACTGGTTTAAGTGTTTTGAGAAGTACTGTGGCCTTCTTGCACTCCAAAGCAGGAACAGCTTTAAAAGCCAATGAAATTCAGAGCTTGCGTCGTAAAAAGCGTAAGGAGAGTGAAGTCCAGCAAAAGAACGTGAGTTCCGATGAGCTTGCTCAGCTGAATTTGTCCTATAAGCAATTTACCGATTTAGTTTGGGATGCCATGCTGCTCCAAGAGCGTAACCATGATGACTACCACAATAAGTTTGGAGCCAGTATTGGTTTGGCCAGCTCGAGCATTACCCGTGGTTACTGTTACTACTTCAGTGACGACTTGCTTCGTACTCTAGTCATGGCTGTGGTGGGACGCTCTAACCATATGCCTTTGGGTCGGTTCTTAGAGCAATTGGATCAGCGGTACCACATTATCATTGGGCCGAAGGAGGCTAGAGCCTATTATGCCGAAGGTGCCCCTTTTGCCAACACCTTACCCCTTCAGTCGTTAGATGACGAGTTCACAAAAAATTATTGTGCTCTAAGAGACCAATTGGCACGCTTAGGCCTGTTGCAGTCCTTAAGCGATTACTGTGATTTTGTGAAGAACCCTTTTTTCCATGGGCTTGATTAGTTAAGGCTTACAGTAGCTCCCTGTAGTTTCCGTGGAACCATCTTCTTAGGACAGATTTAGTATGTCTACGTCTTATTCTTCCAACCCAAACGATGATGCTCAGATCTTCACAACAATCACAGAAGATGAGCAGATATACAGCTCTTATGACGATCGCAGCGAAGAGGAAGAGGTCTTAAAAGAGCAGACCTTAGTGCAGCGTTCTGAAGAGCTCCAGCTCCAAGTATCCTTAAGTGCACAAGAGCAACAACTCTTAGAGGTTAACTGCAAACAACAAGATGAGTTAGCACAAGTGCGCGAGCGCCTTGCCATGGACTTAATAGCCTTGGCTGGTCGTTACTGCGTGCGTAATTTTTTGCCATCTGTACAAACGCCAGAAGTACAAAGCGATTTAGGCATTATCTGCTTTGAGAACTTGGAGCCTAAATATATCTGTCGCATTGCGCGTTACTTGACTCGGGTACAGAGCGATTATCAGCAGCATCAGCTAGCCTTTAGGAATGATGTGCGTTGGGATTGTTTGGCGATCACTATCACTCATAAGTCTTTGCAGGGATTAAACTCGTCTGTTTTCTTTGCGCTTAACGATAGCGATTCTTGGGTGGTACCAGACGAACAGAATGCAGCTTATTGGCGCAATAATAATCCTGCACAAACCCTAAATCTGTGTGCTGTTTTTAGCGGTGAAGCAGAGGATACCTTGGGTAATTTGCGTCAGCGCATGATCGATACTAACGCGCTTAAACTTTGCCTCGCTAACAAAGACACATTGCAGCAAATTTTGTCGCAGTTACCTTCCGTGATGTTGCTGGCAGTGGAGCAGGAATTAGATCTTCGTAAGTGGCCACAAATCGGTCTTCTCAATAATGCTATTCAGTTTTTGCATAGAGAAGAACAGTGCTTAGACTCACTAAGCCTTGTCTTAAGCAATTTGCACGAGATTTTGGGCCTTAATCCGTTGGCGTTGTGCGAATACCTAGCAGAGGTGCTGATCTGCTTTGCTACATCCCAATATAGATACGACTTAAATGCAGCTATGGGGCTTGCTATGTCTTCCTTGCACTACCCAGCTGATCACACGCTTTTTACGACCGGCAAAGGCGGCCGTGAATTGACCGACAATAAGTGCAACAAAGTCATAAAGGACATGTGCAGGACTCGTCCTTCCTCCATAGCGGCTAACGTTAATGGTAGCAAGTCTTTAGATGATCTGTCCCTCGAGTCAATGTATAAAAAGTTGGAGGAACTTTATCCGGAGCCTACTGTTTCTAGTGCTCAAGCAAGCAGCATTTTGACTACAGAAGAGGCCGCTCTCTGTAAGAATTTCTGGCTAGCCATGCGCAAGAACAATCAACACCACTTGCAGGGTGATACTCAGCTTTCGCAGCGAGAGTTAGAGCAGGCTTTTGCCTACTTGTGCCGGATTGAGTGGGTCGCTAAATTAGAGCGTTTCTTTGATACGCAAACCACTAATCGCAGTAAGAAGAGACCGCTCAATGAGCGCACCAATGAACTCTTCCAAAACGAAGGCTCTTCCGACGAACAGTTGACCGCAGAGGAAGAGGAGATCGTTGAGCTTGCTAAGAAAAAATCCACTGATCTGTCCGCTGAAGAGCGCAATCAATTGGGGGATTTCTATAACAGCCATCGCTCGATCTTCTCCAAGGATCATGCGATCAGCAAAGAGTGGGAAAAACTGATCTACGAACAAACGCAGTTTAACTCCTCCGATTTTATCGTCTCTTTTAGCGAAGCTCTGTTGACCCTATATACCAATAACAATGCTGAAGACGCTCAGCTGAGCAAGGTGAAACTGGAGCTCGATCTCACTTTAGGCGAGCTCCTAGAGCGTAATTGCAACGTCTTAGCTTACTTCAGTGTGCTCTATGGCCCTCTACTTAAGCACTTACAGGAGGCGTTAGGTAATCGTTTTGAGATCGTACTTAATGACTCTTTACCTGCCGATGCTCCTAATCCTTTGCTAAATTTCCCTGCTTTTTTGAAGCAGCACACACCTAGTGGGAGAAAAGACGCCAAGTGGTGTAAAAAGGAAACCAAGACTGCTCTTACCCTTAAGTTTAGGCTCACACCATTTTATGCTCCAAAGCGCAATGAGGATAAAACAGAGCTAGAGCTAGGGACAACACTGCAATTTACATGGCAATTGCCAGTTAATAGCCCTCGGTTCTATTTCTACACTGACTTACAGTGCATATTGGAGTCACAGTCCTTGCCTTTGGGCGAATTTGGTCACAACATCTTTACCTCCAAAGGTGCGACCCAAGCCCTTGATCTCATGGATCTAAATACCTTCACTCAGTCCGATGGTGGTAAGTTTGAGTCGTTTTTTGCTAATAACCAAGGTTCCATCTCGTCGCAATACTGCCAGACATTGGCAAAGATGCAGAAGCAATGTCTAGAGCTGCATTATCAGCAAGGTGCTCTCAAACAGACTATCGAGCAAGAGTTGCAAGAGTTTAGCTCATGCTTTGACGACTTTAAAAAGCGTTACCTCCAAGCCTTAGCACACCTAAATGAATGTGTCTTGTCTTTAGAGGAGATTGAGAGCCTAAGCCATAGCTATACGAAGCTGCAGTTCATCCTAGAAAACAGCACTATAGTGCGTGAACAGAACAATCTAGAGCTACGTTCCCTCAGAGCCCTTGCCTCTAAGTTGATAGCTTTAGTGATGAAAGTAGGTATGGCCTATACTACCGAAATCCCTAATACTGCTCTTTACGTCTACGCTATTGCGACGCCTTTCCATGTAGAGAGCCTTCGCTCTTTTGCTTGCAAGATTGAGCGGATGAAGGGGGTGCTGCAAGAGATCTTGCTGGCAATTTTTGAGCACCGTGATGTGCTGCCTAATACGGAGCGCAAGGTGTTTTTAGAAGCTTTAAGACAAGATCTGGCCTTCTACGATGCTCCTGAAGTTTGTCTGAGTGTTAACCAAAATCAGGTGCTTATAGCCACTCAAAGCTTGGGCGGGTACACTCTGTATGAGTCACCAGAGAAGATCAATCTAGATTTAGGCTTTGCATCTATCGATCAAAGACCAAGTCACAACCTGACATTTGCTCAAACTAAGAGTAAAGGTCAGTTGTATGGCGCGGATATGATGTGCAGTGGTGTCGGAGGTATTGGCAAGGCGAATAGCCTTAGTACGACATATATTGATGGTATCATCAATCAGGTCAAAGCCTATATCCACTATCGTCCAAATCCTCTGACCCAGTGCACCTTAGTGATTTCGCACTGCAATTTACCAAGCTTTGTCAGCGAATTGTGCTCGCGTCTACAGAGCGATATCTGCGATGATGACGCCTTAGCTCCTTATTTGCCTCAAAAGCGTTTGAACGTGGTAATTTTGTGCCAAGGGATGGAGCAGGCTCAAGAATTTAACCACATTTTTGCGCTGGATCAGCTGACCAAGTCTGACTTTGGTAATACCGATTTCATAAAATCGCTGAGCATCAGTATTATTCTTGAGCATCAGTTGGGTAATATGCGCAACGGTACTCTTAACGAGTATTTAGAGCGCAACAGCATCCAGTTGTCGCAAAATGGCAATTTTTCCAATACAACACTAAAGCGCTTCGGTCATATTGGCTTAATGGTTCATGCCTTTGATTTTCAGGCTACGTTCCAGTTTGTCGACAAGCCATATCCTGTGCAGGTGGTAAAAGATGGTATTCACTACCAACCTGTGCTCATGAACTACAACAAGCAAACGGAGAGTTTGGCTAATAGCCGTTTTGTGATGTGCACAACGTTGCCGCTGAGCAAAATCCAGTATCTGCACAGCCTATACTTTCTTCATGGCAATAGGAGTAACTTGGGCTTCTTTAGTATTGCTCGTGACGACTTGAGTACAGCTCTAAATGCTGAAGCTCAAGCTCTAGCTGGCAAAGATGAAGGGGCGGGTGCTTATCATTGTCCACAAACCATTGCTACTCCGCTTTATGAGCACATTATGAGCGGTAATAATAGCCAAGATCTCAGGCAAATCGTGGATCGCATCCATGAGCAATGCGATGTGGTGTTTTACCTCGATGACTTAATGAGTCGACAGCAGTTGCAACACATTAAGCCTGATATTGAGGTGATCTATTACCAAAAGCTCAATAATGCTGCGCTTAATTTCATCGTGGCTTCGACTAGTAGCAATGCCCTTGCTATGCGTTACCTAACAGATCTTGTAGGTAATTTTGGTATCACTTCACCTATAGCCGAGCGCTGCGTACAGAGTTTTTGCCATGATGCCATTAAGCTCTCAGGTCATATGCTATTACGGGCTCAGCGTAAAAAGCTATATACCTCCGAACTCATGGGGGTGGTACTGTCTTATTATCTGGCTCAGGGCATGATGCAATGGCTCACTTGCAAATACAGCGGATCCCCACTTAATACCTATGAGCAATTTTTGTTCTTGGACGATTACAAGGCTCTATTTTTCACTGAACCTCGCTCTGAGAAGAAGCTAATTGCCGATCTCTTAGGCATACAGGTGATTCGCTATGGCGATCCTCAAAGCCATGGTACAAATAACCAGTATCTGCTGAATCTCATGGTAGTTGAGAGCAAGTTCTTAAGAGCTGAAGACGCTGGATTAAGCAGGAAGTCGCGAAATCAAGCCAAAAATACGGCTGACTTCCTCTATCGCACCTTTAAAGGTGGTCATCAGACATTGGCAGTGGACTGCAAGCAATGGCTTAATCGCATTGCTGATTTCTTGCAGGAAAAGAACGATAATAGCGATGATTTTAATAGCATTATGCAATTGATCCGTGCTGGGCAGATTGATGTGCTGGTCAACGGCTGTTCTTGTGTCTTTGCGCAACAAACCACCAGTCATAGTAATGATTTGTGGAGCCTTGATGCGAGCGTATTTCCAGACTATGGAAAGGTTAATCCAGAGTTCGATTGCCAAGTCCTACAACTGCAATTAGGTCATGGCGCTATCATGCAGGTTCTTGAGGCTTACAGCCAGAACTCTAGCAGTACCAACAATGCCTTGGCACAACTGCAAAAGCAGTCAGATGAGGCTTATAACACGCTGATCGCCTATCTTGACCACGATGATCAGCGAATAATGCTATCTACTCAGAACACTCAGGTCGAAGCTGCATACACAGTTCAAAATGTTGCTGAGGTTTTAGAGAGAGAGCAAGATTACGCTCAGAAGTCGGTTGCTCCTGTAGAGTCTGTTGAAGTAAAGTCTGCAACGGAAAACACGAGTAAAATCTCAGCAGAAGTAGCAGATCCCGCTTCTGTTTGCAATGTTGCTAAAGTCACAGTCGCAGCTACTGACTCGACTATGACTACAGATAGTGCCGTGTTTAGTGCCAAAACTGACACTCAGCCAACATCAGCAGATGGATCAACGAATGTTGTAGCCACTAATACCGTTGCTCAACGCGATAACTTTGCGCAGAACACTATCTCTAAGCAAGGTAGTGTGCAGAATACTGCTTTTGGTGAACAGCAAACGCTTTCGTCAGTATCATCTACTACTCTGGCAGGTGCAGGAAGTTTAGGTGCGGGTGGTGCTACTCGTTTTAGTTCAGCTACACAGAACGCCAATTTGGGCAAAACGGCACTAGGAGTACGTGTTATTACGCGCAATCCCGCACCAAGTACGCAAAATGTCCAGCCTCTAGTAAGAGATAGTGCACTGCAGCCAGCAGGAGCTGCGTCTTGGAATCAGGCTCAAACAGCAGCAACACAAGCGCAAAAGCTGGGCTCTATGGGCAATAACGAGGATGCTTCTTCTGTTGGTGTTGCTGATAGTCGTGAGCAGCTGGATTCTTCGCAGTTAAAGTCGCAGCAGCAGACTTTGTCTCAGCAGTCGGTTGCCAAACCTAGTACCACAGGTAAAGGTCACCAACCTAACACTGTTATGTCAACTCAGGTTTTACAAGGTACAGAGCTAGACTGCTTCTTAAAAGACAAGATGCCTCAAACCTATGCGGTGCTACATTCAGAGACGCAAGGTACCAATGAGAAGAATCAGCAGCGCAACGATTGGTGTGAAAAACAGAGCTGGCTTATTAATGCGTTTTTTAACCAAAAAGGTGTAGATCCTAAGCTACTGCGTAGTAATCTCACCCCGAATGGCGCTGTGCTGTTTTATGATGGTGCGACCTTAGAATTTAACGAGCTCGAGCAGTCGAAGACTCTCAAAAGTATCAAAACTAAGATGGGTGTTAGCATCTCTGCAGTAATTCCGCTTGAAGGTGAGATCGAGGTTCATATCGCCTCTCCTGAGCGTATGGTGGTCTCTTACACCGAGTTAATGAAAGAGCGTGAGCTTCGTACCACTCCTTACATAGATCAATCAGGTATGTTCCACCTCGGTTTTAACAACAAGTTTGTGCTGGGACGTAAAGAGGAGAACAATGAGCCGGTGTACTTTGATCTGCACAAAGATGAGGAGCACTTGCTCATTGGTGGCTCCACAGGCTCAGGAAAAAGCGTATTGCTCAAAACGCTTCTGACTGACATGGCGTTAACCAACTCTCCTCAAGAGCTGCGATTGATCTTAGTTGATCCTAAGAAAGGCTCAGAAATGCGAGTCTTTGGCAAGTTGCCTCATGTGCTGGGCTTGGACGATTTGTTGGAGCAAGATCCTCAGGCTACCTTAAATAGACGTTTCTCTTCGAGCTACTTAAATTCTTCCACCTCTACCAGCAAGGTGCTGATGGAAAAGCAGGATTGCGTTACAGCTTTGCGATCACTGGTTAAGATGATTGATCTCCGTAACAAAGAAATGGCTCATCTCAACCAGCTTTTAGAGCAGCAAGGTAGTACCGACGCTGTGACAAAGATAGATAACTACAACGCACATGCTCTTAAGTTTGGTAAGAAGCGTATGCCGCATGTATTCTTTGTCTTCGATGAGTTGGCCTTTTGGGCTCAAGATAAGGATTTTACGGAGGGACTGAGCTGTATCGGAAAGATCGCTGGTATTGGCCGTAGTGCCGGTATTCATTTGATCTTGCTTACTCAGCGCCCAGACCGTAAGCTGATTGACGGTTCCATGCACAACAACTTCGGTTCACGTATCTGCCTTAAAATGAGCTCGGGTGTGGACACTAGGGTGCTGCTCGAAGACAAGAACTACAACGCCCACACTTTACAGGGTAAGGGGCACATGATCTGCAATCTGAACAGCGTGGGCGGAAATAACTATTGTTATGCGCAAGCTGGCTACATTAACACCACTGGTGACTGTAGCCTTGGTTCCCTGATTACGGCTATTGCCAATGATTGGAATAGCCTCCTCAAAAAGAAGAGCTAAGGGGCGGGCGCTGGCAATGAGGATGTGAGTCTTGGTCAGTAGCCAAGGCTCCTCAGAGCAACTCATCTTAAGTAGTGACTGTTGCGGCTCTTAAGACAAGAGCTACACCACCTTCCGCTTAGTGCAGATCTTTCCTAAGAGAGCTCAGGTCATGCTTTAGAGGCAAATCTGAGGTCGTTAGTCAGGACGCCGTGTTATGGTTGTCGTGATGAGGTGTGTTGGCTAGAGCTGCCTTGGAGCTGCTTCACTGGCGTTGCTGTTCTTAGCGACGATGCAGTTAAGACGCTCCAGTGTAGCAGGGGATAGGGCATAGGAAAGAAGGGGTGGTGGCGGTGTAGGGGCTGTAGGTCTGATAGCTGTGCCTCAAGTTGCCTGAGCTAGGGCGATCTTTTTTCAGATTGGAGCCCGTTTTTTTGGTTTTTTGCCCCGATTTTGATAGTATAATCGCTCAGCTTACCTTCTGATCTTTTCCGTTTGGCGCTAGTCAAATATGGCTAAAGTATGGCTTTATTGGCTGGCTAGGGGCAAAGACTAAGCTCTTTTGATCTCTGGGGCTGTGACAAAATTTGGCACTGCTAGGACTTGAAATTGCCAAGCCTGATCCCCATCTAGATCCCTAGGCCTTGTGGAAAACGATTCGTGACTTTGCCATGCGCTGTGCTCTGCACGGTGCGCGAGACGCTGTGTTTTGCCTCTGTGGGTAAAGTCAAAGAAGTGAAGTACAGGTTTTTTCTAGGCTTCACCGATCTTGATGCTTCATCCAAATGTAAGTGAGATTAAGCTCAAGTTTCCACCTAGACTCAAGAGCAAGCTCGTTTGCGGCTGCTTAAGTCTATCGGGGTGGTTAGTCTGCTCATAGGTTAGGTCACATAGTAAGATTTAGTGTGACACTGTGTGCTGGCTAAGATGTAGAAGTTACATTCTAAAGGCATAATTGCTCATATATTCTGCTGCCGATTTGAGGTTCTAATAATGCAGGTTCAAATTACTCCAGTAAGCAAAGTAAAGACCGAGGCTAAAGTTCTTTTGACTGCTGAGGAAGTCAATTCTTGCTTCGATACTGCTTTATCCAAGTGCGCGAAGTCTGCTCGTATCGATGGCTTCCGTAAGGGACGTATTCCTAAGCCTGTCTTATTACAAGTTTATGGTCGACAGATCGCTATGGATGCTTCTGAAGAGGCTGTGAATAAGTTCTCTAGAGAGGCACTGCAGCAGGTGGGTGATAGTGGTGTCGAAGTTATCGATAGCACTCCAGAGCTCGCTTTCAATGATGGAAGCCTGTCCCGTGGTAAGGAGTGGGCATATACCCTTACTGTGGATAACTACCCAGCAATCGAGAAGAAAGACTTAAGCGGTGTTTCTGTTGAGCTCTACAGCATCAATACCGATGACAAAGCTGTCGAAGAGGCCTTAGACGCTCTGCGTGTGGAGAGAGGCACCTACCAAGTCGTTGATGACTTAGTGATCGCCAAGGACGAGAACCAAAAGGCTGTCATCAATTTCACCGGCACCAAGGATGGTGTGGCTTTCGAGAGCGGTAGTGCCAAGGACTATGAGCTCTATATCGACAGAACTCGTATGATCCCAGGTTTCACTGAGGCCCTGATTGGCCACAAGGCTGGTGATGACTTCTCCTTTGATGTGACCTTCCCAGAGGATTATCACGTTGAGGAGCTGAAGGGGGCTCAGGCTAAGTTTGACGTTCAGATCGTCAGCGTTGCTCAACTCCAGAAGGCTGAGCTCAACGATGACTTCATCAAGAGCTTAGGCTTTGATCCAGAGAAGGGTAAGACCTTAGAGGACTTAAAGAACAGCTTAAGCAACAACCTCAAGACTCAGTATGCTAACCGTCAGACCGATTTAAACGTTGATATTATGCAGAGAGCCATCTGCAAGGAATATGGTGACGACATTGAGGTGCCTGAGGTTTTAGTAGAGGCTGAGACTCGTTCGGCCTTCTCTTCTCTCTTCCGTGTTCCTGCTAACTCCAAGCTCTTTGAGAGCGATCGTGTTAAGGGCATCATAGACGAGATCCGTGAGTCTTTACGTCCAAACTTAAAGATCCACTGCTTGATCCATGGCTTAATTCAGGCCAATGGCTTAGTCGATAGCATGAAAGAGCAAGAGGGTGAGCTCGAGGCTGAGCTGAAGCGTTCCGCTTGCGCCTACGAGGAAGGCGATGATGTCGATTTCGAGGAGTTCAAGAAGAAGGCCTTAGAAGACGAGGCAACCGTGCAAGAGTGCCGTACTCGTATCTACTTGGCTAAGCTCGAGAAGGCTTTAAGAGGCCTCCTGACCGTTACCGAGAAGCAAATCAGCTTCAAGGAGTACGCAGAGATCTCCCAGAAGTTAAAGGAAGAAAAGGCTGCCGAGGCTAAGGCTGCCGAGGCTCCTGCCGCTAACTAATTAAACGGTCTGAGGTTATGTCAGGAATTAAGACCTGTGATCAGATTGCAGGAGTGCAGCACCAAAGGGATCATTATCGTGTAGATAGTGAGGCTTTGTCGCACTATGTGTTCCTGATGTACCACTTGCTGTAAAGAAAGAGTGCCCTCTTAATCGTCTGTAGACCTTAGGGGGCACTCTTTTTTTGCGGGGCACAAGAAAAAGGCCTCATAACTTGCTGTAAGTGGTAGCTCTGCGTGAGAGCAAGCCCAAAGGTGCTAAAAGTTTTTTTGCGCTAGTGAAGCTTAGCTGCTATGAGCTATTCAGTGCCACAGGAGGCTTACAGCATGGCTCAAGATGTGGGCGAAAGCCCCATGGTAGTTTGCAGTAGCAAACATGGCCAATAGCCTTAGAGCCAATGGCCGTATGGCGGCAAAGCCAATGGCTATGACCGATATGCCTGTGGTACACAGTTCTTAAGAAAAAATATTAATTCATTGATCCTTTTTTGGGTCTAAATTATTTGCAGTTTGAGGCTAAAGGCCTCCTTAGTTCTGTTTCTGTTGGCTAGTTCTAAAAATAGCGAATTTTTCGAGCCAGCCTGAGATTTTGTATAGCCCACAATACCAATCAGACAAGACTGCGCCTAGCCTGCACTTGTGCCTGTTTTTGCACTTTCGCTTTGCAGTGGCACTGAGTAATAAGTAGCAGGGCTGGTATTGTAGAGCTTACTCACAGCCAAGCTCAAAAGTTATATTTTTCGTACTGCACAATACAGAGATGTGCAAAGTTAGAGCTGGTTTTAGGGGTAAGATGGGTAAAACATTGCGCCAAAGTCGCAGCTTGGTTTCAGTCAGTGTGATTGAAGCTATAAGGCAGACGGGATAGTTTCTTCTGTCTGTTGCCTGCATCCTTTAGCCAATATGAGGGGATGTGGAGCTGTGATGGCAAGAGAGTGGCGCGGGGAAAGCATACTAATTTAGCAATCTTTGGGAGCTGAGCTTTTTATGTCAGGCATCGACTTTCAGACACGGATGTCCACTCTAGTACCAATGGTGATTGAGCAGACCGGACGGGGTGAGCGTTCTTTTGATATCTACTCGCGTATGTTGAAGGAGCGTGTGATCTTTGTGACTGGAGAGATCGAAGATCACATGGCAGATCTCATCATCGCGCAGCTCTTATTCTTAGAGTCTGACGACCCTGATAAAGATATTTATATGTACATCAATAGCCCAGGCGGTGTAGTTACTGCCGGTATGGCTATTTATGACACGATGCAATACATCAAACCTGATGTCAGTACAGTGTGTTTAGGCCAAGCATGTTCCATGGGCTCATTCTTGTTGGCCGGTGGTGCTAAGGGTAAGCGTATCGCTTTGCCACATGCTCGTATCATGATCCACCAAGTTTTAGGTGGCTTTAAGGGTCAGGCTACAGACATCATGATCCATGCACGTGAGACTGAGCGCACTAAGCGTACTTTGACCGAGCTTTTAGCCCAAAACTGTAATCAGCCATTAGCTCGCGTGCTGGCAGACTGTGAGCGTGATAACTTCATGTCGGCTCAAGAGGCCTTAGCCTATGGCTTAGTGGATAAGGTGATCTCCCGTCGTGGCGCAGATCCAATTGAGCGCCCACAAGGCCCAGATGGTGACGATGATCCTAACGGCCCAAAAGGCGGCGTCAGCCCTGATGGTTCCAATGGCTCTATGGTAACAAGTGCCTCTGGCGTATCCTTAAACAAGGATCAAGTTAGTGGTGCAGGCTCTAATGTAGGTGCAGTGGATCCTGTGTCTCTTGCCTATAACGGCTTATCTACAGGTTTGCCAGTTGTTCCGCCTCAGCTTGATGCTAACATGCAATTTGGGCTCAACGCTCCTAAGGCTGGTTTGATGGGGCCTAATGGTGTTCCTTTTATGATGCCTAATATGGGATTAGCCTCTGATGGTAGCTTTAATCCTAATATGATCGTTGATGCCTTTAACAAGGGGTTGATTTCCCCAGAGATGATGCAGGCAGCGATGTTAAGCAATGTTCCTCCTGTATGGGCAAATAACGCAGTACAAGGTGGGAACACTCCAGCTGCTCCTCATGGTGGCACTCTCAATAATGCAGGTACGATCAATACCACCACGAGCACTAAAACGAATCCTGTTTCTAATAAGCCAAAGCGTCAGCGAGTGAAAAACACAGCAGCTAAGGCTCCTCAAGGCGAAAAGAAATAAGAGGTAAGCGCACATGCCTGTCGATAAAAAGAAGAGTAGTTGCATCTTTTGCGGCGAGCCAGCATCGCCAACGCGAGCCTTAATCCAGTCGTCTTCTGGTTATTGCATTTGCTCTGAGTGTGTGGAGCGTTGTGCTGACATCGTTAAGCAAAAGAAGCACATGTTGAGCAAGGGGGATCCAGACTATATCGATCTGGAAAACATTCCTACCCCTCATGAGATTGCTGCCCACTTAGATCAGTACGTGATTGGCCAAGAAGACGCCAAAAAGGTACTGTCTGTGGCCGTGTATAACCACTATCAGCGTTTAAAGCATGCGATCAATGACTCTGACGTGGAGCTGGGCAAGTCTAATATCTTAATGATCGGCCCAACTGGCTCAGGTAAGACGCTGCTGGTGCAGACTTTAGCTCGTTTTTTAAACGTGCCTTTTGCCATGTCTGATGCCACCACCTTAACCGAGGCAGGTTATGTGGGTGAGGACGTGGAAAATGTGATCGTGCGTCTGCTCAACTCGTGCGATGGCAACGTCAATAAGGCTCAAAAGGGCATTATCTACATCGACGAGATCGACAAAATTGCCCGTAAGAGTGAGAATCCTTCCATCACCCGCGATGTTTCCGGTGAGGGTGTGCAGCAGGCCTTATTAAAGCTGATTGAGGGTACTGTAGCTTCTGTGCCACCTAATGGTGGTCGTAAGCACCCAAATCAGACCATGATTGAGGTGGATACTTCGCAGATCCTCTTTATCTGTGGTGGCGCTTTCGATGGCTTAGAGAAGATCGTGGATAAACGTTTATCGCAGAATAGCGGTATTGGCTTTGGTGCAGAGGTTAAGGGCAAGAAAGAGCAGATGACCTTAACTGAGAAGTACCAAAAAGTAGAGCCAGATGATCTGGTGAAATTCGGTATTATCCCTGAATTTGTTGGCCGTTTACCTGTGATCTCAGCTTTAGAAGAGCTGAATCGTGAGCAGTTGGTGCGCGTGTTACGTGAGCCAAAGAACGCAGTGATCAAGCAGTATGAGACTATCTTCAAGTTTGAGGGTGTCGAGCTGGAGTTCACTGAAGATGCTCTGCATGCCATTGCTGATACTTCGATCGAGCGTCATACCGGTGCTCGTGGCTTACGCTCAGTAGTGGAAAACATTTTGCTGAACACCATGTATGACATTCCTTCGGTCGATAACGTCAAGAAGGTGATCGTCAACAAGGATACTGTGATCAACGGTACTGACCCAGTTATTATCAAGACAGACGAGGAGAGTACCTCCAAGGTCTCCAACAGCTAGGGATCAGGCTTAGGCCTGTCCCAAAGCTTACGGATGTAAGTTAGCGAGAGCAGGGTGTTGAGCCCTGCTCGAAGCAGAACTAATCGACAAAAACATCCATAGAAGAGTTTGTTCCTTCAAGGCTAAGGTGAGCTCTAAGGCTAGCGCCCTGCGCTCTACATAACTTTGACCTTGTAGGAACGGTGCAGTGAGGTGCGCTCTGGTTTTTGCAGAGAGTGACTCTTGCTCAGAGGCTTTTAGGCCCGAGAGACTGCACAGTGTTAAGGAGGGATTGGAGCGAGGATGGTTTAAGCTGTGACATCCAGACTAAGCCTAGAACTTAGGCTCAGGTTGGGAGTGTGACTTAGTTTGGCTTTAACCCTTTTCTCCATTTCCTGTTAGGTTGGATATATCACGGAGGTCGTGTTGCCTATCACGAGAACTAGTTGTGACTGGTTTTAGTGGTTGACGCAACGCCTATGCTTTATGGCAATTTCAGATGAAGACAGCAAGGCTGTCCCAAAAGAGCAAAAGACAGAGGTCAATAAAACGACTTCGTCCAAGAGCACCAAGCGTGCAGTCAAAACCGACACGGACTCTGCATCAGAAGTAGCAAAGGGACGTGGGCGTCGTACCCGTACCAACTCAAATAAAGATGTAAAGCCAGCTACTCCTGTTGAGAATCAGTCAGGAGAGGCCCAAAAGCCAGAGACTGTAGCCCAGTCTGCTGCACCTGACTCTGCCGCCGCCGCTGCTGACGCTTCCGCCGCTACTGGCGCTGCTACTGCACCAGAGAAAGCTGCTACGAGTGCGGGCAGCGAGGACAAGGGTGCAACCGTGGCCGCACAAAATCCGGCTAATGCTGCTGGCTCTAATGGCAACGGCGCGAATGGCGCTGGCGCAGGCGCAGGTGCAGGACAAGGTTCCGGCCCTAAGCGCGGGATCTACCCGATCATTACGCTGCGCTCCATTATCATTACCCCAGCAGCCAATGTGCAGTTGATTGCCGCTCGTGAAAATACAGTCTTAGCCTTAAAAGAGGCTTTAGAGCGCAAGCAAGATATCGTTGTGATCTCGCAGACTGCAGATAGTGAGCTGCGTCCTGCTAAAGAAGATCTGGCTCGTGTTGGTGTAGTTGCCAACATCTTAAACGGCTCCTACAACGAAAAAGATCAATATCGCTCCACCATTAGAGGCTTTGCTCGTGTCAGCATCGTGCGTCTGATTGATGATCCAAGTGATCAAGTACGTCACGCTGAAGTGGAGTTTTTAAAGGAGCAAGAGGTCGATCCTCTGGTTGCTGCGCGTTATATTGACGCCCTCAAGGCTGCTTTACACACTGCTTTGGACATCCAAAAGCAGGGTGGTCGCGCCATTATGGATAGCAATATCCCAGCAGAGATGATCTCTACTATCTGCGATAGTACGACCTTAGGCGATCTCGCTGATGGCCTCTCGCAGATCTTGATGTTGCCAAATCACGATAAGAAGTACATCTTAGAGTCCTTGGATCCTATGGCTCGTGCTAAGTCGCTGATCGCTTTCTTAAACAACTTCTCCTACAAAGCAGAGGTTGATAAGAAGATCGCCGAAGATGCCCGTGCGGCTATGGATCGCAGCCAGCGTGACTTCTATTTAAATGAGCAGCTTAAGGCTATTAAGCGTGAGCTTAATATCCAAGTCGACGATAGCAACGATATTGAAGAGTATCGTCAGCGTATTGCCGCTTTAGATGCCCCAGAAGAGGTGCTCAATCGCCTGCAAAAAGAGGTATCGCGTTTGTCCATCATGTCGCTCAACAGTGGCGAAAATTCCATGGTGCGCAACTACATCGACACCTTACTCTCGATACCTTGGCGCAAGAGCTCGCAGCTGAATCGTGATCTGAGCAAGGCCCGCGATATCTTAGAGCAAGACCACTACGGCTTAAAGAAGGTCAAGGATCGCATCCTTGAGTTCCTTGCAGTACAGACTCGTCGTGAGCAGAAAGATCCTCATGGTCAGATTCTGTGCTTAATGGGCCCTCCAGGTATCGGTAAGACCTCTCTGGCCGCCTCGATTGCTAAAGCTACCGGTCGTAAGTATGTACGTGTAGCCTTAGGTGGTATGTACGATGAGTCCGAGATCCGTGGTCACCGTCGTACCTACATCGGTGCTATGCCTGGCCGTATTATCCAGAGCATGATTAAGAGCGAGGTGAATAACCCTCTCTTCTTGCTTGATGAGATTGACAAGATCTCGACTAACTCTTACCACGGCGATATTGCTTCAGCCTTGCTGGAAGTGTTGGATCCTGAGCAGAACAACACCTTTAACGATAATTACGTGGATTTAGAGTACGACTTATCGCATGTCTTCTTCATCGCCACGGCTAACAGCTACAACATTCCGCCAGCCTTACGCGATCGTATGGAGATCATCGATCTGTCGAGCTACACGGCCGATGAGAAGTTCCATATTGCTCGTGAGCACTTGCTGCCAAAGCAGTTAGAGAAGAACGCTCTGACTCCAGAGGAGTTTGACATCTCTGATGATGGCCTCAAAGAGCTGATCGTGCACTATACCTTAGAGGCTGGTGTGCGTAACTTAGAGCGTATCATCGCTGAGCTGTGCCGTAAGGTCGTTAAGGAGCTGATGATCAAGCCTCCTAAGGATCCAAGCAAGGTGAAGAAGCGTGTCTTAGGCGTAAAGGAGATCCAAAAGCTGATCGGCCCTAAGCGCTATGACTTCACTTCTAAGCTCAAGGACAATCGCATTGGCGTCGTCAATGGCTTGTCTGTCAGCTCAGTGGGTGGCGACATGCTGCAAGTTGAGGTGGTAGCTAACGAGGGTAAAGGCTCACACCTGCTCACTGGTCAATTAGGCTCAGTGATGAAGGAGTCGGTTTTTGCCGCTATTGCATGGGTGCGCTCGCACGCTCGTGCTTTCTCGATGGCTCCTGACTTCTATCAGTACGTCGATCTTAACGTGCACTTCCCTGAGGGCGCTATTCCTAAGGATGGCCCTTCGGCTGGTTGCGCTACGGTGACGGCTATTATCTCGGCCTTGACCAATAACCCAGTGCGTGCAGATGTGGCCATGACCGGTGAGATCACCTTACGTGGCGATGTGCTGGCTATTGGTGGTCTCAAGGAGAAGCTGCTGGCAGCTTTACGTGGTGGTGTGAAGACGGTGTGTATTCCACAAGAGAACGAAAAGGATCTGTGGGACATTCCAAAGAACGTGACCACCAAGCTTGAGATCGTGCCGGTGAAGACTATTGACGAGGTCTTAGACATCGCTTTAGTTAACAAGCCAAAGACCTTTAAGCCAACCACCTTAGAGGATTGGACTTTAGAGGGGTATTTAGAGCGCGAGAAGAAGCGTAAGCTGCGTGATGAGGCCGAAGAGCACAAGTTCTACATGGAAATTAAGGACAGCTCTGAAGGCAGCATCGGTGAGATCAAGAATCACCGTGATCAAGACGTGGTGGATACGTCGATCCCTAGCGTGCCAAGCGTACCGAACGGGGTGCCTCCTCGTCCTGAAGATCCTAACGGTGGTGAAGGTGGTCATGAGCCACCAGCACCAACTGTAAGTCCACAGCTGGCAGTGGAATAGTTAAGTAGGCCTGTAAGGCCAAACAGCAAGAGGCTGCAGGGTTTGTACTCTGTGGCCTCTTGTGTTTTTGCGGTAAGCCTCTTTGGGGCAGTGATTTGCCTTCTGTAACAGAGCCGCGTTGATCACGGCTCTGTGGCGAGTTTAGGTAGCTGAGAACCAGCTACCTGTTCTAAAGCTGAGGCTCGCTGATTGGGGCAATTGCCATAATGGCTTTGTGGTCAGGCTCAGATAGTAGCTTGCTGTGCTGCTTGAGCTCCACTAAAGCGTAGGTCATCTCTGGAGGCAGGTACGAGGCTGCCATGCCAAAGAAGAGACTCTCAATCCCGCCTAACTCAGCTGCTGAGCTTGGAGCCACGTGACGTACATGTAAACGCTCTTTTTTAATGCCTGCTTGGTTGGCGGCATAGTTAATGGCGTCTCTGAGATCACCGATCTCATCAACTAAGCCTACAGAGCGTGCATCCTCTGCTAAGAAGATCTGGCCCTCAGCAAAGATCTCATACTCATTGACCTTTAAGCCACGGTTACGGGCTACCAGCTCAATAAAGTTACGATAGGTGTTTTCTACCGACAGTGACAGCATGCGCTGTTGTGAGGCGGGCATTTCTTTAGCGATGGCACTCATGGCTAATTCGTTGGTAGCAACACCGTCTTGGTAGGCACCGTATTTATTTAAGAGGCGGTGAGCACCAAAGCCAATACCAAAGACACCAATAGAGCCTGTAATGGTACTTTCGGTGGCAAAAATGGTATCACCTTGAGAGGCGATCCAATAGGCACCACTAGCAGCTGTACCGTTCATCGAGATGATGAGAGGTTTGCCGCTCTTTTGGAAGAGCTCTAAAGCACGACGGATCTTCTCAGAAGCGATCACGCTGCCGCCAGGGCTGTTCAGGTACAGCACTAAAGCACCAACACGATCATCGTTTTGGGCATTTTCAATCAATGGGGCCACGTTGTCGTAAGTAAAGGCGTTAGGATTGTCAGCCATATCGGTGAGCTCACCCACACCGTAGATCACAGCCACCTCGTTTCCGGCCTGACGTAAGATGCCAGTAGAGCGATTATTGCGGGCACTGCTGCGCGACAGGGTAGTGACGCTCTTAGCGTTATCTTCAGCACTGGCCTCATTAGCAGCTACACGTAAAGAGCTTTTTACGCCCGTGCTATTGCTGCCATTCATGACCTCATTCAGGGTGCTGATGCCTTGGGTGACGGCGGATAAGGCCTCGTGGTCAGCGCTGTCAGTTTTGATGCTGGCTACGCTGGTAGCGCTGGCGCTAGCACTTTGCTGAGGTTGTGGTGCAGGGGTGACGTCAATCTGCGAGAGACTACCAACACGGTGCTGTCCGGTGCTGCGCACGTGGTGACGCAGTAAGTAATCCTGATAGGTGATGATGGCTGGTAAGTATGGCGCATCAGCGTCGACATTAACTTCTTGAGCCAGCTCCATTAAGTAGTCTTCAGCAGACTTGATCTCATCCACTAAGCCTTGGGCTTGCTGCA
Source organism: Candidatus Anaerobiospirillum pullistercoris (assembly GCA_019114785.1). Classification (GTDB taxonomy): domain Bacteria; phylum Pseudomonadota; class Gammaproteobacteria; order Enterobacterales; family Succinivibrionaceae; genus Anaerobiospirillum; species Anaerobiospirillum pullistercoris. The sequence goes on from DXEV01000088.1 coordinate 51,790, forward strand.
TCTGAGCACGATCACCGTGGAATTGGGTCAGCCAGTTCACATAGGTGTTGGCCTCTGGCAGTAAAGTTTGAGTGCTAATTTGGCGCTCTTTGAGTACAGACTTTTGGTAGATCTCCCATGACTTAAAGGCAATAGCCTGATACTCACGACGTACATCAGGAGACATGCTGTTTAACATGAAAGGCTCAACAGCGCTCTTAAAATGGCCTGCACGGAAGATGTAAGGGGTGATCTCAAAGCGATCCAGCAAGTCCTTAAAGTAGAGCGAGGACATGGCAATGCCCTTTAAGTCGATCTCACCTAAGGAATCGAGCACGATCTTGTCAGCATGAGAGGCTAAGGCATAAGCAGCTTGGGAAATTCCCATGCCCATGACCACAACTTCACGCTGTGCCTGATTGGTACCATCTGCACTGGCCTTAGTAACACCCTTGGCAGCATCAATGGCTTTACCAATACGCTCAGCCATGGAGAGGGTAATAGGGCCCATACCATCAACCGAGATCACGACTTTTTTGATCTGTGGGTCATTGGCTACTAAGTAGAGTGCATTTTCTACAGCCACGAGCTCATGGCTCTGACGACCATAGAGGCTAAACTCTAATTGACGCTGTAAATTATCCAGCTGCGAAGAGCCAAAAGGAATCTCCGAAATACTGCCTTCAAGGTCAAAGTACAGCACTTGAGCAGGGAGAGCAGACGGATCCTCTTCGATCACAATGCCGCTGCCGCCCATAATGAAGCCGCTATCTTTGATGGATTGAATGGCCATGTAGCCACCAAAAAAGACAAAGAGGAGCAGTAAGAACAGAATGTTAAAGCAGAGGTTGCGCAGGAAAGTGATGGTTGAGCCAATGGCCATCAAGACTTGGCAGAAACTACCATGCTTTGGACGGCGTTTGAGCTCGTAGAGATCCCATGGCACATTGATCATGTTGCCATCGAATTGAGGTGGCATGCCAGCGGCACCGTTCTGGAAGTTACCGCCGCCGTTGCTACCGCCGCCAACACCTCCACCAAAGCCACTGCCACCATAACCGCCGTGATTAGGCGCGGAGTTGTAGTTACGGTTATAGTTAGCGTTGTTGCCATAGCCGTTGTTATTGCGGCCATAGGCATTGCCGTTGTAGCCGTAATTTTGGTTGCTATAACCTTGGTTATAGTTTTGTTGCTGGCCATAGCCCTGCTGGTTATATCCCTGCTGACCATAGCCTTGTTGGTTATAACCCTGAGAGTTGTCCTGTTTTTTGGACTTAAAGAAGCCAAAGCGTGATTTGTGCGCTTGAGCCTGCTGAGCTTGAGCTTGCTCTTGTTGGGCCTGAGCTTGTTGAGCGGCGTTTTCGGCCTCTTCCTCATCACGGGTTTGGAAGGATCTGGTGTTACGTGTGCCTGCGTAGTTATTGCGAGCATAGCCGCCGTTATTGGCGTTGCCCGCACCTCGCGGTGAGTGTGTGCCAAAATTGTTTCCGCGTTGGTCGCTCATGAATGTTCCTCGTTGAGAGCTGTGACAAATGAGAAGAGACTGACGAATGGAATAGGGGATGGCAATGCGATTTGCTTACTCCTTGGTTGTGACCATTCCCAGCACAATAGAGGCTGCTCTCACCTCAAAAAGGATGCAGCTTATTCCAGAGTTATTGAAAAAAGAAAACGGTCTCTAATGCCTCTAATTATGGCATGCGCTTAGCGCAATTGTTTAGTGGCTTTGTGATTTAGCTGGCGTGGCTGCTACCCGCATCCAGCTGTTAACAGCTAACTGTAAGAAGCCGCTTGCAGTCTGCAAATTGAGCTGGTTGCGATGCCCTGAGCGGCTGCTCTGTTTTGCCACGATGTGATGCAGATTACGCGTGAGCTGGCCGTAGATTTGGCTCGCCGCTAGCCACAGGGCAATTCTAAAGGATTTGCGGCTCAAACTCCCTGTTGGGTTAGAGGAGGCGTGAGCGCAATAGCTGCCATCTTTGCTATTGAGACCGGAGAAATCGGGAAAATATCCCTCTGTGGCCGTAACAGCTCTTTGCTGTAGCACCTGTGTCATGTGACCAAACAACGCATTGCTGTGCCCTTGTTTTGGATTTTTGTTTTGCACTAAAATAGTGCTTGCGTGTTTTACAGTGCCCCGTTACGGAGCTAATAACTGTGAAGTTAGGCTTATTTAGGGGCTTTGGGTAAAATGAGAAACGTCTTTTGGAATTGCTTTCTGCAAAGACGCGAACTGAGCACCACTGTTATGGACTGATAGCCTTAAGAGGCTTTTGGTGCCAGATAGCTTTTAGTTGCTGTCAGCAGTCTAGGATCTGATACTGCTGCTACAGATAATTTTTTGGTTTTTGGGGTTTTCTGATGAGTAATTTAAAGAATGCATCGGCCATCGCTCTAGGTGTTGCCTTGGGACTTGGTGTGGCACAGATGCCTGCTCATGCTGCAGGCGCTGCCGATGAGGGCACTCATCAGCATGAGAAGGTCTTGCGCGTGGGTTGTGACGCTGCCTTTGCTCCTTTTACCTATACCGATGAAAACGGCAAGCTGATCGGCTTTGACGTGGATTTAATCAATGCTATTGCCGCAGAGATGGGCTATACCGTTGATATGAAGGGCTATCCTTTTGACGGCATCATTCCAACTCTGATCACCAATAACATTGATCTCATTATCTCGGGCTTCACTATTTCGCCTGAGCGTGCCCAGCGTGTGGACTTCTCTGATCCTTACTATCGTTGCGGCTTAACCTTCCTGACCATGAAGGATGAGGCCGAAAAGTACAATAGCTTCGATAAGATCGCCAATGCCGAGATCTGTGTGCAGATCGGTACCACCGGTGCCTTATACCTGCAAAAGACCTTAAAGGATCCTGATTTAAAGCAATTCAACACCCCACCTGAGACCTATTTAGAGCTGCAAAACGGTGGTTGTGACGTAGTAGTAAACGATCGTCCTGTGAATGACTTCTTCTTGGCTCAAAACCCAAAGAATAAGGACATTGTGGCTTCGCACGATATTACTGCTGCACAAAATGAATACTACGGTATCGCTGTGCGTAAGGGCAATACTGAGCTCTTAAACCTCATTAACGAGGGCCTGCAGCGCGTGATCGATAATGGCAAATTTGCTGAGATCTCCACCAAGTGGTTCGGCTACGACATTACCGAAGACTTAAAGGCTCACATGGCTGAGGCCAAGCAAGTGACCGAGAGCAAGTAATTTTCGGCTCTGCACCTTCTTTTGCCCAGCTGCTACTTCTTTAGTTGTGGTGGCGGGCTCTCACATAGCTAAAAGCCCCCTTAATTGGGGGTTTTTTGTCGGTTTTTAGGGAAGAGCGTTTTTCTTTGCTAAGATGGGCTTATGGTGCCAAAGCCATCGTGGATGGCTTTTCAGGAACTTTCAGCGATAAGGAGTCACTCTTATGTGCTCACAAGACCATAAGCCAGATAGTGCTGTGCCGACACCACTTTCCGATCCAATAGTTAGTGCCAACAGCAAGGATGCTGTCGCAGGGGCGGGCGCTTCCACAGCGGCTAGCACATCCACTAACACTGCGGCCGCCACAGATGTGAGCGGTTCCGCTGCTGCCCAAACAACGGCAAATAATACCGCTAATGCTAATGCCAATGCAGGCTCAGGGCAGGGAACACGGCCGTCTTCTTTTCAGCCAGCGCCAAACCATAACTACCAATGGCAAAGCCAAGGCTCAGGGTCTCATCAGGGTAATGGACAAGGGGCTCCTTATTACGGCTACCAAGGTTACGCTCAACAGGGAGCTGCGCAAGGAGCAGCTCAGGGAGCTTATGCCTCGGCACAAGCGGCACAAGCGGCACAAGCGGCGCAAGTAGCAGCTGTTAGAGCTGCTATGACCACCAAGAGCAAGTACAGTGAAACCTTAGGCTTCCATATCCTCATGGTGGCCATTATTTCCTTGTTGTTGCTGATCCCAACCATTTTCTTTTCGTTGGTGCTCGATGACCGTAAAAGCAACGAGTACTCTGCGATCAGCTCTATGGTGAGTGCTTGGGGTGATGAGCAGATCCTCAATGATATTGAGCTGGGCATCTCTGTGGAGAAGTTTACGAGCTATGAGCGCGATGCCGACGGCAACATCATTAGCTCCAATTACATTTCTCAGCGCATGCTGGTGACACCAGTACACGCCAGTAATGACATAATTGTTGATACCGAAAAGCGTTATCGTGGCAATTATGAGGCTTCTCTATACAGCTTAATAGTGACGCAGCAAGCTCGTTTTGATCTGCAGCAGGTGATTCAGACTTTAACGAACCTTAACGGGATCGAAAGTGTGGATAGGGGCGGAGTGTTCTTACTCTTTACCGTGTCTGACACCAAGGGAATCAATGAGGTTAAGCAGCTTGTGATCAACAACAAAAGCTTTACCCCTGAGCCTGCAGACAAATATAACGGTTTCATGGTGCGGCTCTCGATGGCTGATGTATCTGCTATTTTGCACGGCGAAGAGTTACCGCAAAATAGAAGTGATGTATTTGCCGATGTAAGTGATGAAGAGCTAGAGTTAGAGCCAGTGCCTGCATTGCGTAATAGCTTTGATGCCGAAAAGGAAGCCGCTTCCTACGACGAATCTACAGTAGCGGTGGTCGGACGTAACCAACTGGCAGAGACCGCAGATCATGGCTTTAAAGGCAAAGATCTGGGTTTAGGGCTAAAGGGTGAGACGGCTCCAGCTGGTGTGATGGTGGTTGAGGCCACTTATTTGGTGCGTGGTTCGCAAAAGTTAACCTTTAATCCATTGGGACAAGTCAGTGAGCTGGCGATCTCAGGTCAGGGCGTAGTGCCATCTTTTGCAGGAGATTTCCTGCCTCGCGAGCGTGAGGTTGACTCCTCCAAGCTGACTTTTAGCGCCAATTACTACCAAAACAACTTGTCCACAGGCCATTCCAAAATCATGGAGGATGATTATTCGACCGACCTAAAGGGCTTTGCGATCGACCTGAGCGACACCTCTGAGTCGTATATTCTGATTGATCGTTTGACCAAATACGTGTTGCTGGTCATTGCCATGACCTATGTGGCGGTGCTGGCCTTTGAGATCAGTGCGCAGCGTATGGTGTCGCTGGTGCAATATGTGGTGATTGGTGCAGCCTTAATTCTCTTCTACATGGTGTTGCTGGCCTTAAGCGAGCATACTTCGTTCACCATTGCTTACTTGGTGGCTGCCTTGCTCATGTCGAGCATGATTGCGCTGTACCTTAAGGCGGTACTGGCGTCGAAACGGGATGCGCTGTGCGTGTTCTTGCTGTTGCTGGCGATCTATGCCGTGCTCTTTGCCATTGTGCACATTGAGGCTTATGCCTTGTTGGTGGGTACAGTCTTACTGGTGATCATGCTGGGCATTATCATGTTCATCACCAGAAAGCTCAACGCGCATGGTTTGAGCAAAATTCTGAGCTAATCCCAATCTCAGGTCTGTTCTTTTGTTCTGCTTTTGGCAGTGAGGCACAGGACAGTGAGGCACAGAACTGTGAGGCACAGGTCTGTGCCTTTGTTTGGGGCATGATGGCCGCTTGGTTGAGAACAGAGCGGCCACTTGCGATCAAAACAGTGCACCAAGCTTATAAAAAGGCTATAATTTAGGGCTTAAGACGCTTCTGAGCCGTCAGGACAGGAAATGTACTTACATTTTCCTGTGGTTCTTGAGTGTGTCGCTGTAAGTTTTTGTTTTTCCTTGCGAGACTAGAGCGGGCCGCACGCGGCCTGAAAGGTTCAAAATGCCATTTTATGAGTACAAGTGCTCCAACTGTGGGCATACCCTCACTAAGCTGCAGAAGATCAATGATCCTGCTTTGACCACCTGCCCAGAGTGTCACCAAGAAACTCTGGTTAAGCTGATCTCGGCTACAGCCTGCGAGCTCAAGGGCGTGGGTGTCTTCGGTAGCTCTAAGCATCCTTTTGCTACTGAAAGTACTGCCCCTAAGCCTTCTCCCGCCTCTTCCTCCGCATCCCCTGCATGCGCCTCTTGTCCGCATGCCTCTTAGGCAACAGCGTAAAGCTGCCATGAGCTATGCTCAACTTGCAGCTTTGTAGTCTTGTCTCTGCCTCGCATCTCTGCACTGTTTTCTTAAGTCATTTGTCTAGGCTCTCAGAGCATTAGTACTGTAACGTGTCTGCTTAGCGTTGCTGTGCGCTGTATGCGCCATGATGCTGCGCAGCGTGCTTAGTACGTAGAGCAGCCCGATGAGGGCTAGCAGCCTGATGAAGGCTGGCTAAGTACAGCTAGCCACAGTGGAGAGAATGCCCAGATTTTTGTGTTCTTTTGTAAAGGCTTCCGACCATGTCAATGCGTTCGCATTACTGTGATCAAGTCGGTCTGAACGAGGACGGTCAGACCGTTACCCTGTGCGGCTGGGTAAACAAGCGCCGCGATTTGGGTGGACTTATTTTCATCGATCTGCGTGATCGCTCAGGTTTAGTGCAAGTTGTGTTCGAGCCTGATGTCAAAGACGTCCATGAGCTTGCTGCCACTTTACGTAATGAGTTCTGCATTAAGGTGGTTGGTACGGTCAGAAAGCGTCCTGAGTCCCAAGTTAATACCCACATGAAGTCTGGCGCTGTTGAAGTCTATGCCAGTGCTTTAGAGATCTTAAATAAGTCTGCGGTCTTACCTCTAGACTTCAATCAGGACAATACCGAAGAGCAGCGCTTACGCTATCGCTACTTAGATCTGCGTCGTCCTGAGATCGCTAAGAACTTCATGAAGCGTCACTCGATCACCCGCTTCGTGCGTGCTTTCTTGGATAGTAATGGCTTTATTGACGTTGAGACCCCAATGTTAACTAAGGCCACCCCAGAAGGTGCTCGTGACTATCTGGTGCCATCTCGTATCCACCACGGTAAGTTCTACGCTTTACCTCAATCTCCACAGCTGTTTAAGCAGCTGTTGATGGTGGCCGGTTTTGACCGTTACTACCAGATCACCAAGTGCTTCCGTGATGAGGACTTACGTGCCGATCGTCAGCCTGAGTTCACTCAGATCGATATTGAGACCTCTTTCATGACCTCGCAGGATGTGCGTGATGTGATGGAAGAGATGATGGTCGGTCTCTTCAAGCATGAAGAAAACGTGGATTTAGGAAAGTTCCCAGTCTTAACTTGGACTGAGGCTATGGAGCGCTTTGGTTCTGATAAGCCTGATTTACGTATCGACTTTGAGCTGCATTCTTTAGATGAGATCGCTAAGGATTGTGAATTTAAGGTCTTAGCTGAGCCAGCTCAAGATCCAGCTTCACGTGTGGTGGGCTTTGCTCTGCCAGGTGGCGCTAAGTTAAGCCGTAAGAATATCGATGGCTACACTGACTTTGTGAAGAAGTTAGGTGCCGGTGGCTTAATGTACATTAAGGTCAATTCCTTAGAGCAAGGTGCTGAGGGCCTGCAGTCCTCCTTTGCCAAGCACGTGACCCCAGAGCAGTTAGTGGCCTTAGCTAAGGCTTGCGATGCTCACGATGGCGATATCGTTTTCATTGGTTGTGGTAAGACTGTGAAGTGCCAGACCTTTATGGGCGCTTTACGTTGCCAGACTGCACGTGACCACGATTTAGTGGCCCCAGGCTTTAAGGCCCTGTGGGTGATCAACTTCCCAATGTTTGAGATGACCGAGGAAGCTGGTCTCACCGCTATGCACCACCCATTCACCGCTCCGGCTCATGTGACCCCTGAGCAATTGATTGCCGAGCCAATGAGCGTCTTTGCTGATGCCTACGATATGGTGATCAACGGTTATGAAGTGGGCGGTGGCTCGGTGCGTATCCACAATGATGATATGCAAAAGGCCGTGTTTAAGGTCTTAGGTATTTCCGATGAGGAAGCCCGTATGAAGTTTGGCTTCTTACTCGATGCCTTATCCTTTGGTGCTCCACCACATGCAGGTTTAGCTTTTGGCTTAGATCGCTTAACCATGTTGCTCACTCATACTGAGAATATCCGTGATGTGATCGCTTTCCCTAAGACCACAGCCGCATCCTGCTTAATGACCGAGGCTCCAAACGTGGCCTCTGATGAAGCTCTGCAAGAACTGGCCATTGCCATTACCGATTTCGAGAAATAGGAGATTTTTATGTCAGGTCACTCCAAGTGGGCCAACATCCGCTTCCGTAAGGCTGCCCAAGACGCTAAGCGCGGTAAGATCTTTACTAAGTTAATCCGTGAAATCACCACTGCTGCTCGTTTAGGCGGAGGTGATGAGAGCTCCAACCCACGTTTACGCTCGGCCGTGATCTCTGCTTTAGCTCAGAACATGACCCGTGACACCATTAAGCGTGCTATTGATCGTGGTGTTGGTGGCGGTGAAGGCGCTGATTTAGAGTCCATTACCTATGAGGGCTATGGTGTCGGTGGCGTGGCCGTGATGGTCGAGTGCATGACTGATAACCGTAACCGTACTGCTTCTGATGTGCGTCACGGCTTCTCTAAGTTCGGTGGCAACTTAGGTACCTCTGGTTCTGTGGGCTATCTCTTCACTAAGAAGGGCGTGATCAATTTCCTGCCAGATGAAGACGGCAAGATGGCCTTAGACGAAGAGACCGCTATGGATATCGGCTTAGAAGCTGGTGCTGATGATGTGGTCGTCAATGATGATGGTTCCGTGGATGTGTACACCACTCCAGAGGCTTTTGCTCCAGTGGTGGATGCTTTCACTTCCAAGGGCTTTAACCCATCCAACGCTCAGATCACTATGACTGCCTCTACCGAGACTGCTTTAGATGCTGAGACTGCTGTGAAGTTCATGCGCATGATCGACTACTTAGAGGATCTCGATGATGTGCAAGAGGTCTATCACAACGCCAACATTCCAGAGGACGTTGAGCTGGACTAATCAGCTAGACAACAAGTCAGCTAAGCTCCATGCTTGCCTCTAGGTAAGCAAAAACAAAAGCCGGTATCGTGCTTTCCGTTTAGGGAACATGGTACTGGCTTTTTGCTTTTTAGGGGTAAGCTGAGAGCTTGTTTCGGCTTATTGTTTGCACGCAATCCATTTTCAATGGAGTGTCCAGCAGCATAGTCAAAAATAATGCGGCTAGGCTTGGCAGGACAAAATTGTAAGTACCAAAAGCAGGGTAGGGCTGAGATGCAAGGCAGGATTCAGGTTCGATCAATGCGCCGTCGGCGAGGAGATGAGCTCAGAGGCTCCGCTTATGGCATGTTGTTAGCGCGCACTCAAGGCCGTAATAAGGCTCAGGACGAAGAAGAAAAAGACAAGCGTGATTCTCGTCCAGAGGCTCCTGAAGCTGAAGCGCCAATTACCCCTGAATCTGAGAACTTTCGCTTTCCTGGTGAAGAGGCACCTGAGTTTGCTCCACCTTTTGCGGGTAATTTTGTGCCGAGCGGTCGGAGCACACCTGAGCCTAATTGGGATCTGGATGCAGACCTTCCAGCATGGGAAGAGTTCACGGATCAAGATCGCTCTGCCTTTTCGCCTGATTTTGCCCCAGCCACACCGACTGCACCTGTAGCCCCAGCTGCTACTGCCGCTACTGCTGCCACAGCAGCGCCAGCAGCCACAGCAATGAGAGCTGCTCCGCAGGCTATGCCTGATTTTGCTGATCCTGCCTCACAAAATTTCAGAACCAATGCGCCTGCTCAGCCTGCTATTGTGGCAGCCCCTGCAAACCCAACCACTGCTGCTGCGTCTAATGCAGGTAATGCTTTTGCGGCGGAAGCTGAGGCGGCCACTGCACGTCGTCAGCCTAACAATAACGCGCAAATGCGGACAGAGCGAGCAGTCTCGCGACCTGAGACAGCGACAGCTGCAACCCCATCCCGAGCCCAAGCTGCACAACAGAGACCACGTAGTGAGCGTCAGGTCACACCTGCAACACCTGCAGCTGGAGCTGCTCTGAATCCAAATGTGGCTCCTGCTCAAGAAATACCAACGACGCCAGCCACGCTAACGACGCGAGAAACGCCGACGTCGCCAGCTACTCAGGTTATTAGGCCCAGCCCTGCACCTCGACGTAACGCTGCCGCTGCAATGGCAGCTGCTGCAACCAGCACAGAAGCATCTGCTAGAGTCACTGAGGCTACGACCACAGATGCAGATGCAGCTGCTGCTACCGTGCCAAAAGGCGGTCGTTTAGAGGCTGTTGCAGCTGAGGAAGCCGCTGAGCGCGCTGCACGGCGTAAAGCAGCTCAAGAGGCTGCACGAGCAGCAAATGAGTGGCATGTGGTTAGTGGTGATGACTTTGTGGAGGGCTGGGGTATGCCTAATGGCGAGCGAGATTCGATTACAGCGCGAATGAAACGTGCCCAAAAGCACTTGCGTGAGCGCGGTCTGTCTATTCCTGATGGCGACATTGGTGCGCGTACTCAAGAAAGCACCATGCGCGCATGGCAGCGCGGTGCTGGTATTGGTGCTGCCGCCGGTGTACGTCAAGCCCAAGCTCAAGGTCAGCGTGGGGGTAATCAACGCTTGCCTAAGCGCCATGTTATTGCGGCTGTGGTGATCTTCTTTTTAGCTCTGGCCTTTGAGCTGTTAGGGTTTAATTCCTCCTATCTCTTTTTTGATAGCGAGCGCTATGTGGAGCGGCAAATTGATCTGCCTGTGGTTGCTCAAGTGCAGAGACAGGGCGTGATCATTAATAGCAATAGCCCACAGCTGGCGCTCAACAATATTGATCAAGAGGTGCGTAATGTTTATCTCGAGGTGGATTTAGGGCCAAGAGCTCTAGTGCATGGTTCATTGCTGTATACCGATGAGGCACGTCAATTTGCACCAACTGTAGCCACGCGCTTTGCGGTAGTGGCTAATGCCAGACGTAGTGGAAGCTCTGGGGATCATGAAGAGCAAGGTGCTAGTGCAGGGGTGCATAATGCCGTGTACATGCAGCTTTTAGCCGAAGGTGTCACTCATAACCTGTGGATCAACTTCGAGCCACAGGAAGTAGCGCAAGGACTCCTCATTACCAAAGTCGTGCTCAACAAACGCCCGCCACTTGATTGCTCGGTGGTGCGCGTGCTTCTTTTAATGGGAGCACTGTCTTTAATTTATGCTTTAGGCTTTAGCGCTATTCGCCAGCGCAAGATAGTGGTGGATGGCCCTGTTTACAAGTTATTAAACCGCTCGATCTTGGGCTTGCAGTTACTCTTAGTCACGATGATCTTTTGGCAGATGAGCCCTCAGCAAGCGACTGATGCTGGTTTCCAAACGCCTGCCTTAGGAGTTTTGCCTTACAGCACCTCAGAGCGTGAGCTGTTACGACAAATGCCAACCTCAGTTAATGAGTTTTTAATGTCAGATGCCTATACCCAGCAGCTTCATGCGTGGTTACACCACCAAGTGGCTTTAGCTATGGCTCCGGATCCACGCTTGGCTCAGATGCAAAATGTGTATGATCCTACCGAGCGTCTTAACCATAAGGAAGTGCCATATCTCTGGGATCGAGCCTATTTTGAGGGCAAGTATTATGTGGCCGAGGGTGTTGCGCCTTTGCTCACCATATATTTGCCGATCTATGCCTTAACAGGAAAGGTTCCATGTGCTGCCTTGGCCAGCTACATAGCTACGCTCTATGCGCTCTTGGCTTTGTATCTGTTGAGCAACCGCTTCTTGCGAGTACTGACGCTACGTTGTAATCCTTTGCTCTTTGTCGTGAGCAAGCTGGCGTTCTTTGGTTGCAGCTGGGTAGTGCTGTTGCAGTTGAGCTTTTTGTATTACAACCTGAGCCATCTTACGGCGATCGCCTTCCTTGCACTGAGCTTAGCTTTAGCCTTGTCGATCGCTCGTTTTGTGCCTGGCCGTTACCCAGGAGACGATAATTGGCTGCGTCTGATGCACAGTCAGGGCAAGTCAGTGGAAAATGAGCCGCTGGTTTTACAGAAGTGGCATGCCTTAAGACAGGCTTGTAAAGAGCACGTCTGGACACAGCCATGGTGGTGTGCCTTAGAGCTCTTGCTCTGCGCACTGAGTATGGCACTAGTGGTCGCTGCGCAGCCGCTCATGGTGCCTTTTGCTCTAATCCTTGTGGGAGCAATGCTGTGGGGATTGTTGCGCTCAACAGGCGAGCTCAAGACCAAGGTGGTAGCCTTAGTCGCTTTAGTGGTGCCTTTAGTGGCGGCAGTAGGTGCTTTGCTGTGGTACAACCAATTGCGCTTTGGTTCACCTTGGGATTTTGGTGGAGCTTATGTGCTCAATGCCACCAACAATCAAGCCTACGGTCTTGGAGTACAAGGCGTTTTGGCGCAGTGGCAAGACTTACTGTTCCATGTGTTGAATGCTGACTGGAGCTTTACCGGTCATTTCCCTTATGTGCAGCTTCATCAGACCACGGATCTCAGTACGGGCAGACAGATCGCCCAGCAAGCGCATTTGGGACTGCTGGCATTGCCTTTTATTTGGGCGGTGGCCTTAGTGGTCTTAATGGTCAGACGCTTACGTGCGGTCAATCGTTTGCACCAGCAGTGGGTAGCTGCTCGTGACAGTGGTAAGGCTGTAAGCGCTCCACCACAGAGTGCTGCACAAATGGCCCTCTATCAAGGTATTACGTGGTCTTTTGTCTTAAGCATTGTCATTTGCCCAGTATTGTTGTTCTTTAAGGCAGCACAAGGTACTTGGCAGTGGGAGATGATAGCCGAGAGCTCTATGGTCTTAGGACTGATCGCCTTTATTGCCATCATGATGCTGAGTTTTTCTGATGTACGTGGTGAGCGCTCTGATGCCTCTGCCCACAGAGCTATTGCCTACATCATGCTGTTGGGATTAGGTTTGAGCACTGTAATACTAAGCTTTTTCCTCAACTGGTCAGGAGCAACGCTGTTACCAGCGATCAACCCTGATTTTTACCTGCAACTGCAAGAGACCTTTAATGCATTGAGCTTTGCGCGCAATCTTCACTAAGCTCAGCTCAGCTTAGCTTAGCAAAGCTAAGTCTTGGCTTTGTCCAGACAACGCCACTGGCTTGGTGTAACTCGTGGTAATGCTTGCAATTTTGTTATCGGTATGTGGCATGATTGCGGTGACTGATGATAAGCAGCTATTGTCCTTGGTTGAGGAGTATGCTAAGACCTTTGCAGCCTTGCCGTTGGAGGTGCAAGAGAATTATCTTGCATCGCTGAGCTTAAGCTTTGTCCATAACACCTAGCAATTGAAGGCAATCTGGCCTCTCTCTTGGATGCGGAGCTGTTGCTAAGGTACAAAGTCATTCCCCAGAATATCAGCTATAACGATTTGTTCGATATCGTTGGCCAAGGCTTAGCTGTAGCGAAAATGCGCGAGTATGAGGAGCTCAAGACACCTGTTGATCAGGACGTGATCTGCGAATTGCACCGCATTGCGCTTTATCCTGCACCTTTTGCGGGGCTCTATCGCAATATACCAGTTATCGTCCATGGTGGCGTTGGTCAGGTGTCAGCGGTGGCTCACATCTACCGTGATATGAGGTTTTTTGCAGAGGACTTAAGGCACCTACAGTTTGGCCATCCGGTAGAAAAGGCGGCGTTTACCCACTGCCAATTTGTAAAGATCCATCCTTTTGCTGATGGCAATGGCAGAACGGCGCGGCTGATTATGAACTTGTCGCTGCTCAATGATGATTTCCAGCTGGTCGATATTAACGTCAAGAATCGTGAAGCTTATATGCAGGCGGTCGAAAGTTATGTGAGTGCCAATGATCTCAAGCCGTTCCAAGAGTTTTTAGCGCAGACTCTAAGCCTGCAAATTAAGAACTTTTTAGCTCAATGCAGCCAGTGCAGCGCTGGTGCGCTGGCAGAGTAAGAAGAGCACTACCACCAGCGCAAAGACGTGTTTTTTGTCACCATCAGCGTCAATGCCCACAAGTCAGCACTTTGCCGCGTATTAGATCATATTGCGGGAGCCCAATATAGCGAGAAGTATCACGTGTGGGTGATCCCTAATGGCGAAAGAGGGCTGGTTGAAAACATCATTGGAGTTGAGATCTATGACTCCATAGCTGATGTCCCGTATGGGGCGTAGAGTTTTCTTCGGCTTATGCCGCCGCTTATGCCGTAGCTAATGCCGCCGCTTCATTGGCCAGTACCAAGAAGATGGGCTTGTTTTAGCAGGAAGGCTTGTCCCCAATGTTATTGGTGCTAAGATGGGACTGGCCTTTTGGTGCTGCATCTAAAATTAGAGCTTTGGTGCGCGCCTGATCAGTCAAACATATGCGGTGCCGTCTGTTGGTTCCGCTGGAGCAATTCATGAAAGTAGTGATTATCGGTGGCACCGCAGGTGGTGCCGGTGTGGCAGCCCGTTTACGCCGTCTGGATGAGAATGTAGAGATCACCATTATTGAGAAAAACTCCTACATCTCTTGGGCTGGCTGTGCTCTGCCTTATTTTGCCGGTGGTGTGATCCAAGATCGCGATACCCTGTTCTTAGCTACCAAGGAAATGTTCTACCAGCGTTTCCGCATTGAGGTGCTGGAAGGCTTACGCGCTGTCGGTATTGACCGTGAAAATAAGAATGTCTTGGTCGAAGACGCTATCCTGCCTACCAAGAATCCTCGCGCTATTCACTACGACAAGCTGGTGATTGCTACCGGTGCAGAGGCAGTGGTGCCTGCCTTTGCTCGATACCGTAATGATGACGGTATCTTTACCATGCGCTCGATCGAAGATGCCGAGGGTGTGCGCAACTACGTAAAGAGCCACAATGTGAAATCGGCTGTAGTTGTGGGCGGTGGCTTTATTGGCCTTGAGGCTTGTGAAAACTTACGTCGCTTAGGCTTAAAGATCACCTTAGTGGAAAAGGCCCCTCAAGTCCTGACTCCGGTGGATCCTGATATTGCTAACTACTTACACCGCGAGCTCGATCAGGCCGGTGTCACCTTAAAATTAGGTGTGGGCATCCGTGATATCCCTGTGCTCAAGGAAGAAGACAAGGCCGAGGGCAGTGATGGTGCCGAGCTTAAAGTTGAGCTGGAAAATGGCGAAATCATCAATACTCAAATGGTGATCATGTCGCTGGGTATTCGTCCTGCTAGCAGCTTTGTTGAGAAGTGCGGTGTAGAGCTCACCTCACGTGGCTATGTCCTAGTTTCTGACACAATGCAGACTTCGGATCCTAATATCTTTGCCTTAGGTGATGTGGTCACTGTGCAGGATGTGTACGAGCACCGTTTAGGCACTATTGCTTTAGCAGGCCCAGCTTCTAAGCAAGCTCGTGTTCTGGCTTCTAATCTGTTGTTAAATGGTGCAGATGGACAGGCTGAGTCCTTAGAGGGCAATGCCGCTGCACATCACTACCATGGTTCTTTAGGTGTGAGCATTGTGCGTGTGCTGCACTTAACAGCTGGTGCTGTGGGTGCTAATCGCCATCTCTTACGCCTCCAAGGCTATCCTGAGGAGCAGATCGGTGAAGTGACTGTGCATACTCCGCATCACGTCTCGTGGTTTGAGCAGGCTCTACCAGTGCACTTAAAGGTGCTCTTTGATAAGCGTAGTGGCTTGATCTTAGGTGCTCAGGCTGTAGGCGAGGTCAGCATTGATAAGAACCTTGAGGTGATTGCTGCCCTGATGCAAAAGAACAGCACCGTCTACGATATGGTGGAATTTGAGAGTGCTTATGCTCCTCCATTCTCAGCTCCTCGCTCTCCTGTGAATATGGCAGGTTCGACTGCTGTCAATGTGGTTGAGGGCTTAGAGGACAGCATTAGTTGTGAGCAATTGCAGCGCTTAGCCCCAGAGAAGACGGTGTTCTTAGATGTCCGTACCCCAGAAGAGTATGGCGCAGGTTCGATCCCTCACTTCATCAATGCTCCACTCGATAGCTTACGTGAGTACCTTGAGGATCATCCTATCGATCCAAATAAGCAGTACGTAGTGACCTGTCAGGTGGGTGTCCGTGGCCATACCGCCGCATGTCTCTTACATCATGCTGGTGTTCAGCACGTTATGAACTTAAGCGGTGGCTATGTGTCTTGGGTGGCTCACAACTATAAGCTCAAGAACGCCTAAAGCTGAGCCCATGAGCTCAATCCCATTATGGCCAGCGTTCCGTGCCCCAGCCCATAAGCTATGCCTATGGGCCCATGAGCAGATAGGCCAGAGACGCAAAAACTCCCGTTAACTGACATCTTTGCAAGTTTTGCCAGTTCGCGGGAGTTTTGTTTTTGTGTTTAGAACTCCGATGGCGATGCCTCTCATATCGTTAGTTGCGGAGAAGTTTGCTGTCGTGCTTATTTATGCGCCTGCTTACTCCTTTGGAGAAGTGGCGCAATGTCCGATTTAGTCCCAGTTTTTCCAATCTTGTTATGGCACATATTTCGACTTTAGGCTAATCTTAGAGCTATTGGGAACTCCAAAATAGAGTTCGACTGAACTCTATTGGCAGAGTGTGCACTCATGGGGCTAGAGCCAGCATTCAGGGAGGTCTAGAATTTCATGGGAGCTGTTATAAATTAACTTTATACCCAAAATGGTGCAAAGACTCACCCTCCAGAAAGCAGGGAGAGTGGCCACGCTTTCACAACATTGTTGGACATACTAACCTCTGCTCTATTTCTAGCACAGAGGCAGGCTGCTCAGACCTAAAAGGACGCACACTTCTAATTACTAAGCAAGAGTAAAAGTAAGGTTGCACTAAGCGCTTGTGCTTCTTTACTCCTTCCTCAATGCATATAACTAGGTTTGTACAGCCCTCAAATCAGCCTATGGGTAAAAGCTCAATCTTTAGTCTTAAGCTTTAACTCATTAGGCTGTAAATTGCGTTTGACATTTTCAGAGCAAAGGCCTTTGACCAATAGATGTCTCATGGCAGCTTCGTAGGCCTTTAAAAATGCAGGGAAATCTCTGCGACAGGCCTCAACATCAACATCGTTGAAAATAGGCTTTTCCTTGCCTTTTTGCTTGGTCTCTAACTCTGGGTTATAGGTGAGATGTTGCAAGGTAAACGCG
>DXEV01000089.1 GCA_019114785.1 Candidatus Anaerobiospirillum pullistercoris
TATCTGTGCCATGCACTGTCTGAGCTTGGGCTCAAGGCCCGAGCTGGGCTCAGGCCAAGCTGGGCTCAGGCCAAGCTGGGCTCAGGCTGAGCTGGGGGCTAACGCAGTGGGCGTTTGTAGTTGATGAAGCCCAGAGCTAAGCCCATTAAGAGACCGCCTAAGTGGCACACGTTTGCAATACCGCTTAAGAAGAAGCCTAAAGCGATAAAGATCACGCTCACCATTAGCAGGCCTGGCGGAATGCGCATATCAGCAGGCAAGTCAGGACGACGCGACAGCACACCCATATAGCCGATCACACCGTAGACCACGCCTGACATACCGCCAAAGATGGTGAATGGCGGCAAAAATAAAAATTGCAGCACATTGGACACCAGCGCGATCGACAGCACCACATAGAGTAAGTGCATCGTGCCTAAATGACGCTCTAATGGACGGGCAAAGGCCTCAAACATTACGAGGTTAAAGGCAATGTGCAAAATACCGAAGTGCAAAAAGATCGGGGTCAGTAATCGCCACACCTGAAAGCCCGAGGTGATCTCTGAGGCGGAATGCCAAGACAAGAGCTCCAGCATCAGAGCCTCACCTGCTGGCACCAACATCAGCACAAAGACTACGAGGCACAGGATCTCTAAAAAGGAGGTCAGGGACATAAGCGTCCACACATGGCCGCCTCCTAAGGAGAAGCTCCACATGCCACCGCTCTTCACTGCGCGCTCACGCTTTAGAGTACGTCCCCGTGCCCATGAGGCCTCGTTATAGGCCTTAGCAAAAGGGTTATTACCAAAGCGCAATAACTCCAGCTTAGCCTTAGAGACGTCAGACTCATTGGCCACGTAGATACTGTAATTAGCACCAAAACCTGGCTTGGCGGTAGCCTTAATGCCGATAGAGTTTAAGTAATCAGCAAACTTTAAGGCTAACTCACGACGCGGTAAGACACCGATCTCAAAAGGGAAGTTATAGTCGTCTATCTCTTTGAATTGAGCCATTTCATGTACTCGCTCACACCTTGAGCCACGGTCTTAAACTCTACATCGCAACCAGCGGCACGCAGCTTAGTTAAGTCGGCTTGAGTAAAGCACTGATAGTGACCCTTTAAGTGCTCTGGGAATGGAATGAACTCGACCTCGCCACGGCCATGGTACTTAATCACTGCCAGAGCAATGTTTAAGAAAGGCTCAGCACGGCCGGTACCGCAGTTGTAAATTCCTGATGGGCCTTTGTGCTCAAAGAACCAGAGATTAACCTTGGCTACATCCTCAACATAGACGAAGTCACGGGTCTGACCACCATCTGGATAGCCATCACAGCCACAGAAGAGCTTTGGATTTTCGCCACGCAGCATTTGATTATTGAGGTGGAAAGCAACCGAAGCCATAGTGCCCTTATGTCCCTCACGAGGGCCATAGACGTTGAAGTAACGGAAGCCACAGACTTGTGAATTTAAGCGAGGTAAACGGGCACGCACATACTCATCAAATAAGAACTTAGAGTAACCATAAACATTCAGTGGCCCCTCATAAGCGCGATCTTCCACAAATTGGGTCTTATCGCCATAGGTGGCAGCAGAGGATGCGTAGAAGAAAGGAATACGGTGGGCAGTAGCGAACTCAAAGAGATCTACGGTGTACTCATAGTTGTTTTTCATGACGTACTTACCGTCCCACTCGGTGGTAGAGGAGCAGGCCCCTTCATGGAAGATGGCATCAATATTCTTGCAGCCATACTTCTTATCAAAGGCAACCTCATCCTTAAAGAGGTTATGGAAATCGACCTTGTCCATGTAGTCGGCAATGTCGAGATCGACTAAGTTGACGAACTTATGGCCGTCAGAAAGGTTATCTACCACTAAGATATCGCGACGACCGCGATCATTGAGCAGCTTAACGATATTGCTGCCGATAAAACCGGCACCACCAGTGACAATAATCATCCAAAATTACGGTCTCAAACCCAGATTTTTGCCTGTCTCATGAGACGCTGGCAAAACAAGGTAGCAGAACCGTCCTCCATATGAATGCAGGCTGAACGTCAGCCTTAACCACGCGCTTCTCTCATAGCAGAGAAAAGCATTCTTCTCTGCACCATTGTCCTTGCAAACAATCGCAGTGGCAAGCCTTTTTGCCTGTTTTGCCTTTTTCTCCTCTGCTATCCCACATGAGCCCGCCGCTTTTGGCCCCACGTGCTAAACTAAACTAAGTGCAAAATGGCTTTCATAAGCTCTATCTTTTCTATCAACATAGGCTTCACCTCTGGAGCCCACCTGAGGTGCTTTTCCACGGTTTTTTCTATGGCAGCGCGGATCTTAATCATTTCTCCATCTTGGCTCGGTGACATCATCATGTCCCAAAGCCTGCTTCACGTTATTAAAACGCAAGAGCCTGACGCTCACATCAGCGTCTATGCGCCTGCCTATGCGCACTGCATATTAGAGCGTATGAACGAGGTCGATGAGATCCTCACCAACCCTTTTGCCCACAAGGAATTTAACCTCAAGCTACGCTATGCTGAAGGCAAAAGACTGAAGGAGCTGCATTTTGACCGTGCCTACATTCTGCCGAACTCGTTTAAATCTGCGCTCATGCCATTTTTTGCGCACATCAAAGAGCGCATTGGCTTTAAAGGCGAATCGCGCTACCTCGTCTTAAACCGCATGCGCCATGATAAAAAAGCATTTGCCCGCATGGTCGAGCGCTACGTGGCTTTAGCCTATATCAATGATCCTCAGGTTAAAGATAGTGCCAGCTTGCCTGCATTTGCCTACCCACAGCTTAAGCTGCAAGCGCCCGCCCCTGAGCTGCTCACAAAGCTCGGCTTAGAGGCAGAGCAACAACGCCCGTGGCTAGCTTTAGGCTGTGGTGCTAACTATGGCCCAGCTAAGCTCTGGCCAGTGGAGTTCTTTGCACAAGTCAGTGCCCACTTCATTACCCAGCGTGGCTTTGCGGTACTCGCTTTGGGCTCCAATAAAGATCATGACACCGTAGAGCAGATCAAAGCGCAACTCAAAATCCAAGCGCCACATGCGCTCCAACATTTTCATGATATTGCAGGGCAGACCGATCTCACTGAAGCTCTTGATATTGTGGGTCATTGCCGTGCAGCTGTCTGCAATGACTCTGGACTCATGCACACGGTAGCTGCTGCTGGAGTACCTCAGGTTTGCCTCTTTGGTTCTACCAGCACCACTTACACCCCACCGCTCTCCGAAAAGGCTGTATGTCTTGAATCGACGCAGCCTTGCCACCCTTGCTTTGCACGCACCTGTAAATATGGCACCTACTTATGCCTCAGGGAGCTGGCTCCAGAGCAAGTGATCAGCAAGCTATCTGAGCTCTTAGAGCGCTTCCCTGACTCTAAAGAGAGCTAAAGAGCCAACCTCAACCCCTTTTTGCCAATATCACCCAGTACAGGCTTTAACCGACCTCATATGAAATGTAAATCACGCTTGTTCTTTTTGCTGTACTGCTTGTTCACGACTATCTTTGCCCCACTAGCAGTGCTCTTTTTATGCTACAAAAAGCGTAAAGATCCACCTTATGGCCGTCGTGCTTGTGAGCTGTTAGGACACTATAGCTTTAGCTTTCGTCGTTGCATCTGGTTTCATACTGTAAGCATGGGTGAGGCTATTGCCGCAAGGCCACTGATCCAAGCCTTTGTCCGTCGTCACCCTAAGCTGACGGTAGTGGTAACCACGACCACGACTACAGGAGCCAGAGAGATCAATAAAATCGAAGGTATCACTCATGTCTTTGCGCCCTTGGACAGTCCTCTTGCGGTCTATTCCTTTTTACAGCACTTCAAGCCAAGCCATCTGTTTATTATGGAAACTGAGCTCTGGCCTTGTGCACTCAACCTCTCGCGTTACTTTGGTACCAAGATCTGCGTCTTTAATGCCCGCATGCCAGAAAAGACTTGCTACAAGTACTGCAAGCACCCAACTCTGGTAAAAGACATCATTGCCTCACGGATCTTTATGGTGCTCTGCCAGACCCGCAAAGATGCCGAGCGCTTTGTGCGCATTGGCGTCGATAAAGAGCGCGTAAAGATCACAGGATCACTCAAATACGACCTGCGCCCTGATGAGGCTCTCTTCCGCTCATCCCGCCGTATCCGTAAACAATGGCCAAAAGAACGCTTGATCCTCGGAGCCATCTCCACTCATGAAAACGAAGAGGACATGATCCTTGAGGTGTTCTATAGCCTAAGAGAGGACTATCCACACTTACAGCTGGTATTAGTACCACGCCACCAAGACGGTGTGACCCGTGCAGAAAACTTCCTGCAAAACGTCACTGGCACTTATGGCCTGCGTACCGCGCTGCAACGCGATCTCAGCGACTTTAACCAAGACGTGCTGATCGGCAATACCATGGGAGAGATCGAGTTTTATTTAGGCTTGTGTGACTTAGTCTTTATGGGAGGCAGTTTGGTGGATGTAGGCGGTCATAACCCTCTGGAGCCAGCTTATTTTTCGCTGCCTATTATCACAGGGCCTTTCTACTACAACTTCCAAGAGCAGTTTGACACTTTAATTGAGAGGGGTGGCGCATATGTCGCCAATGACTCACGGCGACTCTACAGCGTCTGTGAGATGTTTTTAAAAGACCAAGAGCTGCTGTCCAAGACCGGCATTATCGCCTTTGATGTGCAGCAAGAAGGGCGAGGCTCTACCATAGCGACCCTCAACTATCTGGAGGAAAGCCTCCGCGCATACCCATAACGGCAGCCTAGGCCGGCTGCGCCAGCGCGGCCAAACCGCGCTGCCCGCGCGGCACTGCGCAGCACCGCTGGGGCGGGGCCACAAGGGCAAAGCCGCTAGGGCGGGGCCACAGGAGCAACGCCGCTAGGGCGGAGCCATGGGCTCTGGGCTGCGCTCTTAAGAGCGCGCATATAATTAAGCCAAGCAAATGCTTGGCTTAATCATTTTGGGTTTGAGCGTGGGCTATGCGGCCACAATAGGAAGCTAGCTTAACTTCTCTTCTTGCTTGATGGAGCGCAGGAACTCCACATAGCCACGAGCACTCTGTGCTACTTCAGTGATATCTAACTCGCCTTTTACTGGTGCTGCACCATAGAAAGCATAGAGACCAGCATACTCAGCATGGCAGTGGCGAATAGCACAGATGTAGGAATTTAAGAGCTCCTCTAAGGTATAGCCCATCTTTCCTTCGTGGGTGTAATTCTCGGCCACGGCACCGCAGGTCACGGCTAAAGCGATCTTACGACCGGTTAAGTGCTTACCACCGGCATAAGCCCAACCTGGGGTGAGCACAGTGTCCATCCAAGACTTTAACATTGGAGGAGAGTTGAACCAGTACAGAGGGAACTGGAAGACAATGGTGCCATTGTTGTCGATGATCGAATGCTCAAGCGCAGAATCGATCGAACTGCGAGGATAGGAGCTTTGCAGGTTATGAACTAAGAACTCATCCGGATACTTACGAACCTCGTCGAGCCAACGGCGGTTGACTACAGACTGATCGTAGGACGGATGATCTACGATAATTAAAGTTTTCATCAGAAAAAAACTTCCCTTTATGCAGACGAACTACTCGCTATCAGAGCTCGCAAATGCAGCTAAAAACCAAAGCTTAGACAAGAAGCTCAAAGCCCGAGCGACAAGCTACCAAAATTGCTAACAAATTCTGTCCGCGCTCACTAAAAAGTACTCTTGTCGCAAGAACAGAGGTTCCTGCTGCGAGTATTAGCCGCAAAATCTAGGCAAATTGTAGCTTGTTTTTACGCCTCGCGCAAAATAAAACACAGCTTTTCCGCGTGTTTAGGCCATTTAACAGCAATAAGAATTTGCCCCAAAACAAGACAGAAGCCCAAACAGTTACGCATATGCGTATTGTTCTAAAGCCATAGAGCACCCAAGTGGTCTCTTAGTGGAGCCCAATCTTAAGGCAAGATCACAGCTAGGCTAAGGCTTGCCATCACCTGACATCACCCCACCTGCCTTAACCTGCCTTAACTTGGTATCACCTATCAGCACCTGCCGCTTTCGCCTTTAGGCGACAGACCTAAGCTTGACTGACGGAGGATCTGATATTGCTCATCACTTGAGAAACATCAAAGAACTCGTAGCTCTTAAGCTGCTTTTCTTTGGCAAAAGAACGCTCTAAGCGGCACAGCATCTGCTCCACCGCAGTAGGCCCAAACTTATCTGAGCAATAGCACTTATCAAAGTCGACCACAAAGCACTTACCACTGTCATCGAGCAGAATATTACGCAGATTTAAATCAGTGTGCACCACATGAGAGACAAAGAAGTGAGCTAGCGTGTCGCCAATAGTGTGCAGCTCTTCGGCGGTAAAGCTGCGACCGGAGGCTAAGATCTCAGCTAAATTACGTGAATTAGGGATCTGCTCACAGACAATAGCGTTTTCTACCGTAAAAGTGCCGACAATCTCACGAGCAATCAGTGGACGTGGTACGGGTAGACCTTGCTCATACAGCTTAGCGGTAAGCTCAAACTCCAGACGAGCGCGCTGCGCAAAATTGCCCCAACGCAAAAAGCTGCGCTTGATAAATTTGCCGATCAAGCCACCACGCAGATAGAAGCGGAGGCATAAAGGATATGTAGGCAGCCCTTTGTAGGTGGGTACAGGCTTCTCCCCATTATCCATGGCAGAATCATCGGCCACAGACATTTCGGTGGTAGTGGCAGCGGCAGCTGCTTTAGCAGCTGTGGCGGCTGCGACTAAGGCCGGATCCTGCTTAGGGCCGTAAAGACAGCTGATGTACTCATGAGGCAGAGTAAAGAGCATGGTTTGCCCACGACCACCATGATAGGAGACATCGTAACCACGTTTGCGGATATAGTCTGGGTCAAAGAAGCGGTTAAGCGCTTGGAAAGTCATGCTGTCATTAAAGCCACTAGTGCTAAGGGTAATGAAGTTCACCTCGCCAATATCGTTACGAGAAAAGTGCAATTCTTTAGAAGGCACAGGACTGTCATGAGACAACAAAACTTTGGTCATAGCCCACATCAGCTCTCCGACCTCAAGAGATCACCCAAAGGTGCTCTTGATAGAGAAGCCGCCTTTTACAACAGTTGACCGCAAGCTCTACCTGACAAAGGAAGTCGCAACGGTCAAAACCACACGCACAAAAAACTGAAAACAGCACTCTAAAAAGCGCTTAAGATAAGTCCAGCGAAGGCCAGCTAAAGCCTCAGTTACTCAGCTACTCGGCTAATGGATCACCAGCTCACCACTAGCACCTTGGCCTTGATCAATAATAAGCGGCTCACTATTAGAGCTCCCTGAGGAGTTAGCGTTAGAGCCACTATTTTGTGAGCCAGAGGCTGTAGGAACAGCGATCACAATTGGCTCAGAGGCTGGAGCCACCTGCACTACACTAGCAGGCGAGCTCTCCTCAATGGATGCAGATGCAGCAGTGTCAGCTGCCGGTGCAGCTTGCTCATCAGCCGACGCAGCTGGAGCCGATGCAGCTGGAGCTGACGCAGCTGGCTCTGCTGCCGGTGCTGCGACCGGTGCTGTAACCCCCTCAACTACTGGTACAGCAGGCTCGGTGATAGCCTCTCTTACTGTAACTTCACCACTTTGATCAGCTCTCTCTGTTTGAGTCTGAGCCTCCTGTGCCTGAGCTTGCTCTTGAGCCTTAGCTTCCTGCTGTTGCTGCAAGATCTTTTCATAGTGAGGAATAATGCCCTCAATCACACGCTTGATCACTTCAGGGTCTTGAGGAGTTTGCGCCGCAATTGCCTCACGCTGCTCTGAAGTGAGACTCGAGCCATATGGAGTGCATTGCTGTGGACTAAAGCCTACTAAGCAGGAGCGATAGAAATTGGCACTAAAGTTTTGCTGATAGCTAAACTTCTCTGAGTAAGTGGCACCTAAGGCATTGGCAAACACAAAGAAGATAGCTGCCACCCACACATACAGCTTTAAACCATGAGGCCGTACACTCATAAAGGCCAGCACTGGCAGCAAAGCAAAAGGAATGATGACTGCGATCTGCCAGAAGTTTAAGACCACTGGGCTAGCACCAGCTGCTAACAACACAGCCAAAATGGCACTGATAGACATGCCGCGCACAAAGCGCAAGCGATCGGAGCTGTTGGAAACGTGGAAACGCGAGATCACAAAGTAATTGCTATAGGCCGCATATAGCACACTCAAGCCACCTACTAAGTAGGCAATGCCAATCCATGCGTAACCTAAAACCACTAACCACAGCGACAGATCATCAGTCAGCTCAGGAACAATAGCCTTTTCTGTGACCAGCAAAGAGCCAAAACGGAACCAGTAGAGCAAGCCTTTGAGCACTGGGTAGACATGGACAATGCCATAGCCTAAATAGCGCTCTTGAGCATAAGGCTCAGGGTTGGTGAGCAGGCTTGGATTGACCATGATCTCTTGGACATATGGCACTAAGCTCCAGCCGACCAAAGCTATGCCCACCAAGACTCCGACGTAGCTGATCTTGATATCGCGACGCAGCCACATAATGCCCACCATGGCAGCCAGCACTGGCCACGAAAAGTGCAGTTGCAAGCAAAAACCAATGGCTAGCACCAATAACAGGGAATTAATAAAGCGCCCAAAATTAAACTCTAGGCCTCGACCACGGTTAAGGGCACTGTGCGCTCTACGATTGCTGCTGTCATTGCGCAAACGCACTAAAGTATTGAGCGTTAAGGTACTGCCAAAGAGCAGATAGGCTGGGTTGTAGAGCATGGTCTGATATAAGACCCAAGGGCTTAAAGCTAATAAGAAAGTGCCTATCAGCACAATCTTGCGCTCAAAGAGCTGGCAGAGGGCATTGATAAAGAGCAGGATCGCCACTACACGCAGTAAGAACTGGAAGATCACAGGCGACCAAGCATGAGCATACAGCTGTAAAGGAAAGCCAATCACCCAAGAAGAGAGCATGCCAGGCAAGTTGCCCATGGTGCTAGCTTCATTACCAAAAGGTAAAAACTCTCCCGTGAGAGCAGCATGAATGCCTTTAAGCAGCATTTGTACTTGATCAAACGAGAAGTTCTGATTGACGTTGTATAACACCGACAGGCCCAAAAAGAGCACTATCAGCAGCGCAAGCAGCAAGTAATCTTCAAAGCGCAGTCGTTCTTTGCTCATACTAAGCCCAGCTCAACTAAACAAACGAAAAAACCAACAAACTAAAAACCACCGCAACAGCAGCACCAGCTTAAGAGCTTAAGGCATAGTGGCAATGCCATCAGCGGCTGGCTCTACAGGCACAGCCTGCAATGTTGCCCCAGCACCACTGGTCGGAGCCACCAGCTCCGCTGGAGCTGGCTCTGCATCCGCCGGCACATCAGGGGCGGGCGCTGCTGACGCAGCGTCTGGTGCGGCACTGTCAGCCCCTGCTGCGTCTGCTGCGTCTGTAGCCGCAGCATCCGGTGTGGCAACAGCAGCCTGTGGCAGAGGAGTGCTCGTGGCCTCTGGAGTGACGCGCTCCACACCCTGCATGAAGTAGCTCATTTGCTTGATAGCATCCAAAATAAAGCCATCGCGGGTGGTATCAGTGCTGTCCTGATAACGCTTGTCCTTAAAACGTAACATGCCCAAATTGTCGATCAGCACAATACGATCGCTTTCGACAATAGCATTCTCCAGATACGAACCTGCTAAGACGTATTCACGATCATGTGGAGCAAAGAGGTCTTGGCCCACGGTGTAGTCTGAGCGCGGATTGAGCACACCAAAGACACGTGGCAATAAGGTAGCAGTCACATCATAGGCACAAGTAACCGTAGTGATCACTCGTGGCTCTTGGTGTGGCCACTTCATAATAAATGGGATCTTAATCTGAGTGTCGGTGAAGTTACTGTTATGTCCCCAGTAATTGTCACCATTGTCATTAAATTCCTCACCATGATCTGAAGTGATGATCACAATGGTGCGCTCCAGACGGCCGCTAGCTTCTAGCATCTCAAGGATCCGCTGCACGTTTTGATCAGCATAGTGAGCTGCATTCATATAGAGGTTACGGATCGGCTGTGGATCTGTATCCTTATTGAGCTCCATGTGGTTGATCGAAGCTGGCACTGGGGTAAATACCGGCTCGGTACCTACAGGGGTGGCATAAGAGTGCACATTATCTAAGAACACAAAGCTAAAGAAGGAAGAATCCGGCTCCAATCCCTGTAAAAAGGCCTCAAAATCAGCAATAGCGTCGTTATCACGTGCGATCACACCGCCATCAACATCGGACTCCAAACGTAAATTAGGCACACCGGCAAAGACTGTAGCATTGAACTCAGGACGCACCAAGGTGGCCGAGGTAAAGATTCCGTACTGATAGCCCTGATGCTGCACCGCCATGGTCACTACTGAAGGCACACCAGAATTTAAAGCAAACTGCCAGTATGAAGGTGGCAGGCCATAGAAGAGACCAAAGATGCCACCACGGGTAGAGTTAGAAGCTGAGTAGTGATTCGTGTACTGCCAAGCATTTTGCGCAAAGGTAGCCGTGTAAGGCATGATCTCAGGGGAGATCATGTCAGCACGCAAAGCGTCCACGGCAAGGATCAGCACATTGTAAGGTGCAGAACCTGCAATAGCCTCTGGAGCTGGGCCAGCTTGGGCGATCACGGCCTCATCAGGGACATAACCCCAGCCTGCACCTGCTCCTTCAGGAACAGGTATGGCCGCATAGCTCAGATCTGCTTTTGGATAATCAAAGATACCGTTACTGATAGACACATGACGATTAGCCAACTCCTCAGGAGAGATCAGACCAATACGCATCAGCAACGAGTTCATGGTCAATGGACGATAAAGAGGAAGACGATTCTGGATCTCCATAATAGGCAGCACCTGACGTGCTGCGGCATAGGCGTGCACGAGGTTGGCTAACACGTACATGAGGAGTGCGATAAACACAAGGAAACGAGCACGCACATGATGGGATAAGAAGCGTGCAAGGCCTACTGTTACCAAGGCATAGCCCACAATCACCAAGATTTGCAGGCCAATGCTCCACCACGTATCAGCTGACAGAGAAATGATCTCACCACCACCATTAATAAAGAGATCCAGCATGGCATAGCTGAGGTGGAAACGGTATAAGGCAAAGACCTGAGCATCGGTAGCCAGCACAATGTGCAGCAAAGTTATGATCAAAGTGGCATAGAGATAGCGCCCAACGCCGAGCGGCTTTTTCGTACAAAAGGCCGGAAAGATCAGGATCAGTGAGGCCAGAGCAAAATAAATGAAAAACAAGCCCACAGCAGCACAAGTAAAGGCACCAAGGACAAACCAAGGCGAGTTCTCAACAGGTGGGGCATAAGCAGAGGCGAAATATAAGGCTAAGGGTAGATTTAAGAGCCCCAACCATAAAGTGCAGCTCAAATTCTTTTTTAGCATGCCGTTCTTCCTAAGGCCTCACCGTCCTAGACCGTACTGACTCAAAAGAAATTTCAAGCAACAGAGCAAGTACAGGTTACGGCGTGTGCCGATGCGAGCAACCAATCTATTAGCAACCGATCGCGAGCGCGAAACAAATTAGATCACCACACTGCCTGATACATGACAGAAGGCAGTGCTGCCACAGGCATTAAATCAGCTTTTGTGCCCTTTGGCTATCCTTTTACGAGCATTTTGCCACATCAGGGGCCTAAAATTTGACCAGGCCGACGCTTTGGGCTTTGTTCTGACATTGCTCCACCCCAGATCAGGTACAATCAGGGAGGTCTGAACTCAGCGCGTGCCGCGCAAGGTAGCTTGCTCACTGCGCTGCCTCAGCGCATAGCATAAAAACTCAGACTTAGCTTGCAGATAGCACCTGCTTTCCCCTCTCATGGGGCTCAACGAACACAAGAAAAAGAGGACAGTTTTTTATGAGCGAAAAAGCGCCAGCCATATGCGTGTTGCGTCTCTCCGCACTCGGTGACTGCATTAACGCCTTTGGCTTAATTGGCGGTCTCAAGCGCACATATCCCCAGTTAGATCTGCTGTGGGTGCTTGATCAGCGCTTTGCCTCTTTATTCTGTGATGAGCATGATCATGACCTCGTACCCATGATCAAGCTCGACTTTAAGCAAGGTACGCTGCACGCTAAACGCAGCTTAAAACAAGCTCTAGCTGAGCGCGATCAGCCTTTTGATGCTTTGCTCAACATGCAGACTTCGATCAAAGCATCCGTCTGTTCTCTGGCCATCAAAGCCAACAAAAAGTATGGCTACGATGCCCAGCGCTCGCGCGAAGGTCAGCGCTTTGTGATCAACGAGACCGTACCATCGCCAGAAAATCCTCATGTCCTTGCAGGCTTCATGGCCTTTGCTGAGACCTGTGGCTACCCTATTGCTGAGCCGGTCTGGGACTTTCAACTAGATCCTTATGTCCTAGACAAAGCCAAGTGCATTGTGGGCCATGAAAAGGTCTTTGCGCTGTGTCCTTGCTCTGCCAACGAGAGCAAGAACTGGACATTAGAAGGCTATGTCGAGCTCTGCCTCTATGCCCATAGTCAAGGCATGTGTGTGGTACTCTTAGGAGGCAATAAAGCCAACGAGATCAATCTCTGCAATGCTATTGCCGAGCAATGCCACAGTAAGAGTCAGCGCCATGGTGCAACTCCTTTTGAGCTGATCAATCTTTGTGGCAAGACTAACTTACGTGAACTGGCAGCATTTCTTAGTATTGCCAAGATCGTCGTGGCACCAGATTCCGGCAGCATGCACTTAGCCTCGGCCTTAGGCACACCAGTGATCGGCCTTTTTGCTCGTCACGACGAGCAACGCGTGGGGCCATGGAACTTTATGGATCTCAATGTTTCGGTGTACCACAAGCTGGCGCAAAACGAGCTCAAAGGCAAGCCAATTCCATGGCGCTACCGCGTGCGCACGGCTGACGCCATGAGCCACATCAGCCCTGATCAGGTGATCAGCGCCTTTGACCGCGCGCTGGAGCGCTATCGCATCTAACCAGCCTGCTTATGCCTTACAGGCCTAGCAGGCCTTTGTGCCGCAAGCACCAAAGCCTACGTTGCGTCTAAGACGCATCCCCATTAAATGAATTAGCACACGGAGACGGCGTTTTCCCCTCTGATCTCATGAGGACTCCGCGCCGGTTGTTCATGAATATCGCAGTATTCCCTGGAACTTTTGATCCTGCCACCTTAGGTCACTACGACATCATTCAGCGCTCAAGCAAGCTTTTTGATGAGGTCATTGTGGCCGTAGCCGACAGCCCTTTAAAGCACCCTCTCTTTACCTTAGACGAGCGCGTCAGTCTGCTCAAAGACTGCTGCAAGCTGCTCTCTAACGTAAAGGTCATTGGCTTTTCTGGCATGCTGCCAGACTTTATCCGTGCCCAGCACGCCAATGTCCTGATCCGTGGTATTCGCACGGTGGCAGACTATGACTACGAGATGCAGCTGACAGGCATGTACCGCATTGCTCTGCCACAGCTGGAGATCGTCATGCTGCCAACCAATGGCAACTTAGCCTTTATCAGCTCTTCATTGGTGCGTGACATCATTGTGCATCGTGGCGACATTAGCCCATTCGTACCACACAACATTACCACTGCTATCCAAAAGATCTACGAACAGCAGGATAAGCAAGAGCCTAAGGCCTAAGCTCTAGCACCACAGCAGCTACACCAGCTGCTGTGGCAGCGGCTGCAGCTGAGCTGCAGCTATTATTTGGTCTTGGCCTTAGTCTTAGGCTGAGACTGCACAGGCTCACCCTCAGGCTGCGTTGGCGCAAAACGCGGTTGGCAATGCGGGCAAAAATAGGTGGAGCGACCACCTTGGACTATATGCTCAATGGCAGTACCGCACACCGGACAAGCCTCGCCTGCTTTGCCATACACATTGAGATTCTGCACAAAATAACCAGGCTTGCCGTCAGCTCCCTCAAAGTCACGAATAGTGGTACCACCACTCGCAATCGACGCCGTCAGCACTTCCTTAATATTGCGCACCAATACAGCTGCCTCTTCTGGGGTAATGTCACGAGCCAAACGCTCAGGGTGGATGTGACTTAAGAACAGCACCTCGCTGGCGTAAATGTTACCCACACCTACCACTACATGAGAGTTCATGAGGGTTTGCTTAATGGAGCACGAGCGCTTCTTTAAGCGCGACAAAAGCACCTCAGGGGTAAAATCTGCCTCCAGTGGCTCTGGGCCCAATACCGAGAGCACTTTTTGCTGATATGGATCCTCGCCTTCAGGGACATACAGCAGCAAGCCAAAACGCCTTGTGTCGTTATAGCGCACGCTCATGGCGCTATCTAACATGAGCTCAAAGTGATCATGCTTAACCCGTGGCTCGGAGGTGGCAATGATCTGCAAATGCCCCGTCATGCCCAAATGGATAATCAGAGATCCCTGCGTAGTGCTCAGCACAATGTACTTGCCACGACGCGCAATCTTGGTCACTGTTGCGCCCTTAAGTTTTAAGAGATCTGGGCTCAATGGCTGACGTAAAGGCTGAGAACCGATAAAAACATCAACAATCTCGTGACCGAGCAGCACATTGGCTACTCCACGCTTAGTCACCTCGACCTCTGGTAGCTCTGGCATACAACCCCCTAAGAAAAGCACAAAAGCCAAACCGCCATCTCACCAAAACCCCCAAGCACCAAGCCAAAGCAGCTCTGATGCCTAAAGAGCACTCTGATAGGCCTAACGGCCCTAACTAGCTTGAAGGCCCTGACTGGCCTGACAACCTGAAGGCCTAATAGGCTAATGGCAGCATAGTGCTCATCATATGATCGAAACGCCTATTGCTCACGCAGCTGCAAAGAAAAATCGACTACCTAACCCCTTGGCTCTATATCGACACCGTTATCAGGATTAAAGTGTTGTTTTGCGGCCAAATAAAAAGCCTAGCTGCAACGCGACAACTAGGCTTTTTCGTAATTCTTCCTTGTAAGGAATTGGCAATTACTTGATCTTGCCTTCCTTGTAAAGGACATGCTTACGCACTACTGGATCGTACTTCATGATCTCCATCTTACCTGGAGTGGTACGACGATTCTTAGTAGTAGTGTAGAAGTGACCGGTACCGGCAGAAGAATTTAAACGGATCTTCTCGCGACCACCTTTCTTAGCCATGATACGACTCTCCCTTAGATCTTAACGCCGTTAGCACGCATATCAGCAAGAACGGCATCAATACCTAACTTGTCAATAGTACGCATACCCTTAGTGGAAACACGCAGTCTGACGAAGCGGCTCTCACTCTCCACCCAGAAACGGTGGTACTTTAAGTTTGGAAGAAAGCGACGCTTGGTGGCATTCTTCGCATGGGAACGGTGGTTGCCCACGGCCGGGCGCTTGCCCGTAACTTGGCAAACTCTGGACATGTCTAGTCACACTCCAAATATACTATACGGGTCACAGACTAAAGCTGTAACCGAAACAGGCACAACTAAAGCGGGCGCATTCTATCATGAACCGGAACTTACAGTGCATTTATTTAAGCATATGCACTTGATGCTGCTCGAGAGCAGCCTAACTAGTACCGGACAAATCAGATACAAGCGCAGGCCTTTTTGCAGTGAAAACACTGAGGCCAGAGTTTGTCAGCTCAACTGAGCGCCCTAAGCTCCAAGATATATGCTTACTTGGTATGAGCTTAGGCTATCAGGCTTTACAAACCAATGTGCCTTCAAAGAAAACAAAGAGCTTCCCTGACATGATAAGGGGGAGTTAGAACTGAGGAAGGTGACTGTGTGTAACCCTGCTGCATAGGCTGTATAAGCAGCATTGGCTGTATAAGCAGCATTAGCTCAAGTTACACGTCCTAACGCTAGCGCTTTCCCAAGCGGACGTTAGACCTCTATCTCTATATCACGCGATACCCATCTGTACAAGGCAGCCTCGATATAACCATGATGTGGGGTGGTGAGCCGTACCTTACTGCATAAACGCAGAGGGGCACTTTTGCTCTAGCTAAACCACTTCTTTGCATACGTACAGGCAACTACTAGTCTATCGTCCCTGACTTAGCCTCACCCTCGCACAACAAAAAGATGGCATATCGAGGAGAGCACTAAGTGATATGCAACCGCTGATTGCCTCTTACTTGCAGCTTGCCTTATGTCAATTCACAAGGAAAAGACATACTAGTGAGCAACTTACAAGCAGCTTTTTACACCTCCAAACAGGAGGAAAAGCTAGGCTCAAAGCTATGTCAGCGCACATAAGATCTAGCCCGTCGGCTGGATCAAGCATGGTCTACCGAAAATACAGCCTTGAGATTATAGACGAAACATTGATAAAGATCAAAAAATTTTCAAGGCATTTACGCCCAAAATAAGCCATTTGTTTCAAACCAATCCCGTCGTCCAACCTCAGGTGCTCTGGAGCTTAGCCTGCACAATACTGACCTTGCGCTTTTTCGGCGCTTACAAGGCGGCAAAACAAGCAAACAATGGCCAATTAGGTATAATTGCCTATCTTCATACAAGCCCTATTTTTTGGCTTTCCTCCCATCATGCGAGGCGTTTTATGGATTTTTCGTGGCAAGTCATCGTCACTGTCTTCACCTTAGGAGGCATTGGTGCGGTGGTGCGTGCACTAGTGCTCAATATCCTAGGCATTGTCTCTCTTTTCTATTTCCCTCTCGGCGTGCTGTTTATCAACATGCTGGCCTGCTTCTTAGGCGGCTTTATCATTGCTATGCTCTTGCCAGAAGCCCTGAATATCGCCTTTGTCATTGGACTTGTGGGAGGTATGGGAACCCTATCCTCGATCAGCTCTGATGTGCTTGACCTGTACTTTGACAAAGTGCACCGCAAGGTTGCCCTGCTACTGGGGGTGATCTACCTAGCACTCACAGCTGCTCTCGGTATGGGTTGTGCGCAAGGCGGCTTAAGTCTAGGTGAATTTATTAGAGGCGACGTGTTCAGCGACGATCCATTAGAGCAAGCCCGCCAAATGGAGCTACAGCGCATGATGCAAAGCCTTGAGGAAGCTCAAGATTTAGGCATTGGCGAAGAAGAGCTCCACCTGCATGAGCACAACTTGCCAACAGACAATACCAGCCCAGCTGATAGCACAGCTGATAGCTCAGCTGATGGCTCAGCCTCTGACAGCGCTGAGCAAGCTATAGACGCTGCAAGCGCTACAGACGCTGCTGATGCCCCAGCCACACCACATCAGGAGGCTTTGTAATGGATCGCGCTCTTACTCTTATGGTGGTCTTCTTTGGCGGTGGTATCGGCTGTGTACTGCGTTTGCTCATCGATGGCAACACCACCAATCCATTTACCATAACCAACGTCTGCGCTTGCCTTTTAATGGGAGCGTCTTACAGCCTGATCTGCTACCGTGTCTTGCTGACCAATAAATTCGTCATCAGCTTCGTGAATGTTGGTTTCTTAGGCGGCCTCTCTACCATTACTCCGCTGGCTATTTATGTCTTGCACACAGATCTTGTCAGCAATTGGTTTATGGCTCTACTGCTCCTCATAGGTCAGATCATCTTCTTTGTGGTGGTATCAGTCATAGGCTACATTGTTACCTCAGCCGTGCTGCAATATGGCTTGCACAAAAAGCGTCACATGTCTCGCCTTGAAAGCGGTCGTAACCTCGCCATCTACAACAGCACTCTTCCTAACTACCATCAAATCAAAGAGCGCTATGAGCAGCTCAAGGCTCTTAATATCAACTTCAAAGAGTCGCAGCATGATCCTATCGTGGGCCAAATGATCAACGAACTAAAAGTTCTGACCACCAACCACATCATGACGCTGACCTCATTGAACCGACAGTACATTCAGAACCTGAAAAAAGAGAAGTGCGTCCTGACACCTATCAATGAATTTACCCGCATCTCGCGCGATGAGAGCCAATTCATTGGGGAAAACGAGCCAACCTACTCGGAGCAAATGGCTTTAATCAAAACCATGCGCCAAGACATCAAGGATCTGCTCCCACCTTTCCCCGATCAAGCAAACTCAAAGTCCATTAAGTCTGACTATCTGTGGGACATCCTGCTCAATTCTGGCGATCAGGAAATTATCAAGACAACTGCTGACCAAGCTGCTAACACAAAGACTGCGACTACCACCTCAGCTCCAAATAGAGCCCAAAAGCGTGCACAGTCAGCAAGTAAGAAGAAGCAGAAGAAATAGTCCCTACCAGCCCCTCCTATTCACAGCTAACGCCTGTCCTTACGGCGGCGTTAGCTGCCACCAGCAGCAGCGTTAGCAGCCTGCCCTGCAACAGTGCTAATAGCTTGTTTGTGCGATAGCGTTTACCCCACCTGCACAAAATTAAAATCGCCGCAACATCTTGAAATTCCCGCCCTCGACACCATGTTTACTAAAGGATGGCTATCCCCTAGAGCTCCATTTCTTTTAGGCAATAATGCACCTTAGCTCACAGCCTCAATAAAGCCACACGCAAACCAGAGAGTGTTTTGCTAGACTAAAACAAGGTAGCCACAGCACATCCTTGCCCTTCATGGCTATAGGCACTCGATGCTGCATTGCAGTTCTCAAAATGCCGCTTTGCAGGTGACACGCAAGTTGGATCTGTTTGTGGCTGGGCTGGATTTACCCTCCAGAGCTCTGGGTCGATAACGATCAAACCATTTTTAGGAGTGTTGCATGAGTCAATTACTGCTGCAAAATCGCAAAATAGTACTGGGCATTACCGGTGGCATCGCCGCTTATAAGGCCTGCGAATTATGCCGCAAGCTGATTAAAAATGGCGCAGATGTTCGGGTGGTGATGACTGAAGCAGCCTGCAAGTTTGTTACCCCTCACACCTTTGCTGCGCTAAGCCACCATGAGGTCATGACAGATCTCTTCGCTGATGCAGAAGGCATCGATCATATCGCCATCACTAACGATGCCGATCTATACGTGGTCGCCCCTGCCAGCGCCAATACTCTTGCTAAATTCGCTGCTGGTATTGCTGACAATGCCGTCACGACCTCAGTGCTAGCCTCAGCCTGCCCTATCGTCGTCGCTCCAGCTATGAACAGCCGTATGCTGCTTAACCCAGCAACGAAAGACAACTTAAAGACACTACAAGAGCGTGGCTTCTACATCATCGCCCCAGAAGAAGGTGATCTGGCCTGTGGCGATCATGGTATGGGCAGAATGCGCAATGTCGATGACATCTTCTCTTACATTTGCGCATTGCTCAACGAGCATATTGCTCTGCCTTATGAGGCTTTACCTCAAAACTATCTGCCAAGCCCTAAGGCTCCAATAGCTATCACCCAAACCAAGCTACTGCCTAAGTCGCATGGTGCTGGCATTAAGATCGTGATCACGGCTGGCCCAACTGAAGAAAACATCGATCCTGCACGTGTCATTACTAACAAGAGCTCAGGCAAGATGGGTTATGCCTTAGCCCAAATGGCTGCCACCATGGGTGCAGATGTCACCTTAATTTCTGGCCCTACCGATCTGGCTACACCAAATAACGTGAAGCGCATCGATGTCACCTCTGCCAGCCAGATGCTGGATGCAGTGAAATCGCAGATCGGTCAAGCTAATATCGTGATTGGCTGCGCTGCTGTTGCAGATTACCGTCTCATCGAGCCAATGCAGACCAAGCTGAAGAAAGAAGAGCACGGTGAGTTCTTGACCTTAGAGCTGGTGCGCAATGAAGACATCATCTCTTACGTCGGCCACTTAGACGAGGATCGTCCATTTACTGTGGGCTTTGCCGCTGAAAGCGATCACTTTGAGGAAAATGCTCGTGAGAAGCTGCAGCGCAAGAATCTGGATCTGATTGTCCTCAACGACATTTCTGACCCAGAGATCGGCTTCAACTCCAACGATAATGCCGCTACAGTCTTTGGCCCTAAGGGCATCGTTTCGAGCTTCGGCAAGATGAGCAAGATCAAATTGGCAGATCTCTTAATGGAGTTGATCTTAGCTGAGTACAAGAACAGCAAGCACCACGAAGGTCTGCCAACCAAATAGCACAAGCTAGCACCAGCTATCAGCTACTCTAGCTGTCAGCCGCTCTAGCGCCACTCCAGTTGGCTCTGAGCAGGCTTAGCTTGAAGCAACGCAATCCAGAAAAGCCTAGCATCTGCTAGGCTTTTCTTTTAGGCACAGGATACAATGAGCCGTTTTTCTGTCTACCTCTAAAAAGCGAGCTTGCCATGACCCAACCAACCACCAACAACTCTTCCCAATCCCTTCCTGCCTGTTGCGGCGATTTTGCCGTACAAATGAAGATCCTAGATCCACGCCTCAAAGATGGCACCTTCCCTTTACCGCAATACGCTACTGATTTAGCCGCTGGTATCGATCTACGAGCCATGCTCGACCAAGATGTCACCTTAGCACCGCAGCAAACCATGCTGATCCCAACGGGCATTGCTATCTTTATGCAAAACCCTTATCTCTGCGCCACCGTGCTGCCACGATCAGGCTTAGGCTTTAAACATGGCATTGTCTTGGGTAATTTGACGGGCCTTATTGACGCTGACTACCAAGGTCAGCTCATGGTGCCAATCTGGAATCGCTCGCAAGAAAGCTTCACCATCAAAGTCGGAGAGCGCATTGCGCAAATGGTCTTTGTTCCTATCGTGCGAGCCAAGTTTGAAGTGGTGGATGACTTTACCGCCACGACACGTGGCACCCAAGGCTTTGGCTCCACAGGAACCCACTAAACCCCAGCGTTGCCTCAATTGCTCAGAAAGAGGCAACCTCATAACAGTCCCAAAAACCGCAGTCCTATAAGCTCAACCCAATATAGCCTAAGCCTCCTTTAGGCATACGTCCAAGATTCCCCTCGCCCACCTGTCCCTTGCCCAAAGAGTGCTAATGTTCAGAATTTTCCCAGCAGAGCATTGGCAATCCCCCAGAAAATGGAATCATGCACCTGACGAGTTCTAAAAATAGCTGATATTGTCAAAAGAAGCTGATAAAAATCGACTTCTTTACAGTAAATAGCTCATTTTGAGAAAGCGCCACTTAATTACAATCACCAGCACAATATGCTGGACTAAGGGGACAAAACCATGGAAACAGGGGTTAATACGCAAACTAACCTAGAGACGAGCATCGATAGCGTCGAGCAAGAAAGCCGTAACGAGCAGGCCTTTTACACCTTAATCGAGCGTATGGGTAAAGTGGCTTACAACGAGCGCGACAAAGGCGCTATGTTTGAGCGTCTCATGTGCCACGTTTTGGCTATTGCCTCACCTTATAGCGAGCGCTACACCAAAGTCCAACTCTACAAGGACTGGGCAGCAGAGCACCCAGAGTGCACCCCAAATGCCCGTGACATCGGTATTGATCTTGTGGCGACCTTGATTGAGCCAGAGTGGAAAGGCCCAAACAAAGAAGCTCGCTATGTTGCCATCCAATGCAAGTTCTACAAACAAGACACTTCCGTCCCTAAAGCCGAAGTCGACTCTTTTCTCTCGGCATCCAGCACCAAGTACTTTGCGGAGCGTCTCTTGGTGGCTACCAATAAGGGCTGGTCTGCCAACACAGAGCAGACCATTGAGTACCAAGAGAAACCAACCAGCATCTTGTCTTTAGAAAAACTTAAGAATCTAAATGTCGATTGGCAGCAATACCTCCAAAACGGTACCGTACAGCAAAAAGCCAAGCGTGAACTGCGTAAGTACCAAGAAGAGGCCATCAACAACGTCATTCAGGGCTTTAAGACTCACGATCGTGGCAAACTCATCATGGCATGTGGCACCGGTAAGACCTTTACTTCGCTCAAATTAGCTGAGCGTCAGGTAGGCCAGCATGGCTTAGTGCTGTTTTTAGTACCATCACTGTCTCTCTTAAGCCAGACCTTAGACGATTGGACACAGCAAAGCATCGCTAAGATGACCGCCATTCCAGTATGCTCTGATTCCACTATTGATGGCAGCGCCCGCCCCTTAGACTCAGAAGATGACTCTCCTGATAGCATCTTAGCTGACCATGATCTGTCCTGTCCTGCAACCACTAATGCCAAAAGCTTAGCCGACAAAGTAGCATCGGCATTTGAGCGCTACGAGACTCGTTCTGATCTTGGCCTAACGGTAGTCTTTTCGACCTATCAGTCACTTGATGTGATCCACGAGGCGCAAGAGCTCTATGGCATGAAAGATTTCGACCTCATTATCTGTGATGAGGCCCACCGCACTGCTGGTGCCTATCTCTTCAATGACCTCAAGGAAAAAGAGAAGAAAAAGGCAAGCAAGGGCAATAGAGGCAAGCCTGCTGCTATTGAGCCATCGGAAGAAGATTTATTAGCACCACAGGGTGCTGATGCTTCAGAGTGGGATGTCGAGGTTGAATCGCTATTTACGCGAGTACACAACGCTGCCTATATCCATGGCCGCAAGCGTCTGTACATGACTGCTACCCCAAAGGTCTATGGTGATGCACCTAAGAAGCAAGAATTTTTAGGTGACGCTGTACTCTATTCCATGGACAATGAGCAGATCTTTGGCCCTGTGTTCTATTCTCTCAACTTCGACATGGCTGTGAAGCTAGGCTGCTTGGTGGATTACAAGGTCATAATCCTTGTCTGTGATCCAAAATACATGTCTGACACAGCAGATGCACAGCGGGTAGCAGACTTTTCCCAAACACAGACTGCCCGTATTATCGGCACGTGGAAAGCCTTAAACAAATATGGCGCAAAAGAGCATGTTGTTGAGGACAATCATCCTATGAAGCGTGCCGTAGCTTTTGCTCAGCGTATTGACATTGAAGGCATGCCTTTAGGACGCAAGCGTGATATGACCGTGGCTTCTAAGCAATTTGCCGCAAAGTTCAATGATATAGTCACGTCTTATAAACACCATGTCTTAGAGCGTGGACAAGAGGCTTTAGCGCATAATGAAACTCCAAGTCTTGAGTACCAGCAGCTTTTAGATCATGAGGGCATATGCGACTGCAAGCACATCGATGGCAGCATGTCATCTGTAGAAAAGTCCAATCTGCTCAAATGGCTGCGTGATGAGCCAGAAGAAGGCCACTGCAAGATTCTCTTTAACGTGCGCTGCTTGAGCGAAGGCGTGGATGTGCCCAGCTTAGATGCTGTGGTCTTTTTAAGTCCACGCAAGTCCATAGTGGAAGTGGTGCAGATCGTAGGTCGTGTGATGCGCCGTGCCCCTAATAAGGTACGTGGTTATGTGGTTATTCCTGTGGTCACCTCCTGTACTGACGCTGCTATGGCGCTCCTTTCTAATAATCCCGACTTCAAACAAGTCTGGCAAGTGCTCTATGCCTTACGTTCGATCAATCCAAACAATGTGCTCGCCGATCTGCCTCTCAACAAGCTTGATAGTCGCATTGAGATCATCAGTACTCTTGATGCCCCTATCGTTCATAAGGATACTAAACAGGGCAAGGGTGAACAGCTAGACATAGGGCTACAGACGCCACCAACCGAAGTTCTGGATCAGCCACGCTGGGACTTTGGTGAAGCCGCTGCGATCGAAGAGCACATCAAGTCCATGATCATCAAGAAAGTGGGCAACCGTCGTGAATGGGAAGACTGGGCTCAAGACGTAGGTGAGATCTGCTC
>DXEV01000090.1 GCA_019114785.1 Candidatus Anaerobiospirillum pullistercoris
CTATATACCCGCCTAGCCGTGAACACACACCTGCCCAGATAAACTTCCCTTGGCGTCGCCGCTTACGTGTACTCACAGCTGTCCTTGGTGGACTGAGCCTCTTTACTCTAGTCGGCTGCAATCAAGAGGTAAAAGTTGCCTCTACCCCATCTCTGGCCGAGGTGGTGTACGAAGTTAGCACCATTCATCCTGAATTTAAAAATCGCGAGCGCTCCATCACCTTAAGTGGACGTGTCGTGGCCTCGATCCGCTCTGACGTGCGACCTCAAGTAGATGGCATTATTCTTAATCGCCTCTTTGAAGAAGGCTCTGAAGTCACAGAGGGCACTCCGCTTTATGAGATCGATCCCGCTCCTTTCCAAGCAAGCTACGACCATGCTCTAGCTTCCTATGAGCGTGCCGTGGTGCAGCGCAAAATGGCTTATAAGGACTACGAGCGCTTTGCATCCCTCTACAAGCGCCGCTCAGCAAGCGAAAAAGAGCGTGACGATGCCTTACTCGCCTACGAGCTCGCAGTAGCAGACGAAAAGCTCTACAAAGCAGCCCTCGATACGGCCCAGATCTCACTCAACTACACCACAGTGCGCGCGCCGATCTCTGGTATTATCGGCACCTCTCAAGTCACACGTGGTGCCTTAGTCAATGCTAACCAGAGTGAACCTCTGGCCACTATCATTGACCTCAATAAAGTCTATGTAGACATGGAACAAAGTGCCTCAGAATGGAGACGGCTGCGCTCAGGTCTGCTCGATGGCTCGATCTATCTGGGAGATCACGCCTATGACGTCTCACTATATTTTGAAGATGGCTCTCTTTATTCGCGCTTAGGTGTACTTAGTCTTTC
The DNA here is from genome assembly GCA_019114785.1 of Candidatus Anaerobiospirillum pullistercoris. Lineage (GTDB taxonomy): Bacteria > Pseudomonadota > Gammaproteobacteria > Enterobacterales > Succinivibrionaceae > Anaerobiospirillum > Anaerobiospirillum pullistercoris. The sequence goes on from DXEV01000090.1 coordinate 845, forward strand.
GGAAGTGATTGTAGATGAGAACTCTGGAGCCATCTCGATGCGCGCCAGCTTCGATAACCCCGATCACTTACTGCTGCCAGGCATGGCTGTAGTCTGTCGTATCAGTGGTGGTATCAGCCAAAACGTCATGACCTTACCAGCCAAGGCCGTGATGCGCGATCCAAAAGGTCGAGCCTATGTATTTACCGTGCAAGGCGATCGCGTGGTGCAGACAGAAGTGCGCTTAGGTGAGCTCTATAACGATGGTTGGCAGATCTTAGAAGGCTTAGATAGTAGCTTTGAGGTCGTGATTGCCGGTAATGCTGTACTGCACCATGGTTCTAAGGTACAAGTGATCAACCGTGATGGTATCGATCTCAAACACCAAGATTTAAGCGAAGTCGCGCAAGATCAGCAAAAGAACACAGCCGCCGCCGTTCAGGCAGTAGTAAATCCAACTGTCAGCGCTTCTGGTCTTGACCAGAGCTCAGTCACCGCGCCAAATACGCCTTAGCCCGCGCTGTATACCAGCGCTGCATGCCTGCATGCCTGCGCACAGCAAGCATGCTGTGCTACAGGCTAGCATGCTGTGCTAAAAGCTAGAATGAGTCCTCTTTAGGCCTTTTGTTTTATGGGAGAAACAGCCCGTGATCAGCAAATTTTTCATTGACCGTCCCGTGGCAGCATGGGTTGTAGCCTTAATGATCCTGATTGCCGGACTGATCTGCCTGCCAAAAATGAAAATTGCCCGCTTCCCTGAAGTGGCTCCACCTTCCATTAGCGTCAGTGCCACCTACTCTGGCGCTTCGGCCCAAACGGCAGAGAACTCTATTGCGCAGATCATTGAGCAGGAAATGACCGGCCTCGATGGCCTGCTCTACTTCTCCACGACCACCACCTCTGATGGCTCGGTACGCTTACGCTTTTCTTTTGATACCAGCGTCGATGTAGATGTGGCTCAAATGCAGGTACAAAACCGCCTCAGTGCCATTACCACGCGTTTGCCAGAACAGGTACAGCGCTCCGGTCTACGTGTGCGTAAAGTCTCGGATGACACCTTACAAACCATTGCCTTCTACACCCAAAACAACTCGATGTCCCAAGAGGAGATCGCTGACTTCTTAGTGTCAGTGGTACAAGACCCAATCTCCCGTATCAGCGGTGTCGGTGATGTCTCGGTTTTAGGCTCAGAATACGCCATTCGTATTTGGCTCAATCAAGACCGTCTTTTCCAATACAAACTGACCCCAGCTGATATCGTGTCGGCTATTGAAAGCCAAAACAAACAGATCTCCGTGGGTCAATTAGGTGGTCTTCCTGCCCTTGCTGATCAGACCATTAACGTCACCATTAAATCTCGTGCCCTGCTCGAGGATATCGAAGACTTTGAAAACATCTTAGTCAAAGTCACCTCCGAAGGTGCCAGCGTCTATCTAAGAGATGTAGCCCGTGTAGAAATGGGCCGTAATTCCTACACCTACTTTGGTAACTACAATAAGAGCCCTATGGCTTCCTTAGAGCTCAGCCTCACCGATGGTGCTAATGCTGTAGAAGTAGCCACACTGGTGCACAATGAGCTGGAGCGCCTGCGTCCGCTCTTTCCTAATCATCTTGATTACGCTATTCCTTACGATACCGTACCTTTCATTAAAGCTTCGCTCTATGAGGTGGGCAAAACCTTACTTGAGGCTTTGGTGCTGGTATCGCTCGTGATCCTGATCTTCCTGAGAGATCTGCGCTCCACATTAATTGTATCTTTCACAGTGCCAATCGTGCTCTCAGCCACCGTAGTGGTGCTCTATCTGTGCGGTTACTCCATAAATACCTTGACCATGTTCGCAATGGTGCTCGCGATCGGCTTGCTGGTAGACGATGCCATCGTAGTAGTGGAAAACGTCAACCGCATTATGAAAGACGAGCAAGTAGGCCCCTATGAAGCTGCGGTGCAGTCCATGAAAGAGATCACCTCGGCCCTCTTCGGTGTAGGTTTAGTGATTGTGGCTGTCTTTACGCCAATGGCGTTCTTCTCAGGAGCTACCGGCAATATTTATCGCCAGTTCTCGGTGACCATTGTCACCGCGATGCTGATGTCCATCATGGTAGCCGTGATCATTACCCCATCACTATGCGCCACTCTGCTCAAGGATCAGCGCCTCAACTGGCGGCAACGCCAAGCACTAGCTGGCGCATCTGCTAGCGCAGCAGCCACCGCTAGCGCTGTGGACACAGCTGGCGCAGTGGCCACAGACAGCCCTTCGGCCTCAGAGGCAGTCACAGGCTCGGCTAACGTCACTGGCTCGGCCTCAGCCCCAGCCTCTACAGCCCGCAAAGAGGGCTGGTTTGACCGTGTTTTTAACCTGATCTTTCGTGGATACCTCAGCCTCAACCACTATTGCTTACGCCACAAATTCTACGTCCTAGTCGTCTTTATGGGCATTTGTGCTGGCACGGTCTATCTCTTTACCCGTATTCCTTCGTCCTTCCTCCCTGTAGAAGACCAAGGTGTACTCTCAGTACGTATTATCTTGCCGCCATCCAGCACCATGGCACAAACCGCCCGTGTCGGTCGAGATGTGGAGAACTACTTCTTAGAGCATGAAGTCGACAATATCTCCGGCATTCTCTTAAGCTTAGGCTCGGCCGGAAGCGCGGCCCGTGGCCAAAATGCAGCCCGTGCTAACATCCGTCTTACACCTTGGGAACAGCGTGTCGACCCAGAAGACAGTGCTCAGGCCATCTTAGATCGCGCCAAGCGCTACTTTGATGACTACAGTGGTGCTGAAGTCCGCATGTCACTACCTGCCTCTATTTCTGGCATGGGCGGTTCCTCAGGCTTCTTGGTCTATGTACAAAATGTCATGGGCCATGATCACGAGCAGTTTTTAGAAGACGTCAATCAGATCGTGCAAACCGCACGCTCTAATCCTCTGCTCTATAACGTGATCTCCAATGCACAAGCTGATGCCTTACAGCTAGACATCAAGATTAACGACCAGCGTGCAGGCCAATTCCTCTTAGATCCTGACACCATCAACAGAAACCTGCAGATCGCTTGGGGTGGCAGCTACGTCAACGACTTTATTGACCGTGGTCGTATTAAGCGTGTGTATGTGCAATCTGATGCACGCTTCCGCTCCCTACCTTCGGACTTAAACAAGCTCTACTTTAGAAACACTGAAGGGAAAATGGTGGCTTTTGACACCATTGGCTCCATTGATTGGACTTATGGCCCGCAAAAGTTGGAGCGCTTTAACGGTATTTCTGCCATCTCTATCCAAGGCGATGCCGCCCCTAGCGTGAGCTCGGGTCAGGCTATGGATGAGATCGCCCGCATCATCGAAGAGCATCCAGGTGAATATGGATATGCGTGGAGTGGTATTTCCTACCAAGAAAAGATCACGGGCTCTAACCAGAGCATGCTCTTCTTAATTTCGGCGGTAGTCGTCTTCCTCTGCCTTGCAGCGCTTTACGAGTCATGGACTATTCCGCTGGCCGTGATCCTGATTGTGCCTATAGGTATTTTTGGCGCATTGCTTTTTGTCTACTTACGCGGCATGAGTAACGACATCTACCTGCAAGTTGGCCTGCTTACCACTGGCGGTCTCTCAGCTAAAAACGCCATCTTGATTGTGGAGTATGCGCACCAGTTTAGACAGCAAGGCCGCTCACTGTTAAAGAGCGCCCAGGAAGCCGCCAGCTTGCGTTTCCGCCCAATTGTCATGACCTCGGTGGCCTTCCTCTTGGGTGTGTTGCCTCTGATGCGCGCTCAAGGCGCTGGTGCTGCATCCCAGCAATCCATTGGCACGGGCGTCTTTGGCGGAACGGTCTTCGCAACGACCTTAGGATTAATCATGGTGCCTACGTTCTTTGTCTTGATTTCCTATATCTTCCAAGACCACAAACGCCATCACATTAAAGACCCAAGCACAGATGCCCCAGCTAAGCCTTAGCGCTAGTGCTAGCGGCAGCTAGCTGCTGCTAGCTGACAGGCAGCTGCCTGTTGGCAGTTGGCAGCTGTCAGCTGCAGCAAAAAGGGCAGGGAAGCTAAGCCTCTCTGCCCTCTGTGACCGCCGCGCTAAGCGTGGCGGTTGCTTGTGGAGAATTATCGAAAAAACTGTCTTTTTGCTTACTTGACGAAGCTCATAGCCGACTTGGCAATCACTAACTCTTCGTTGGTTGGGATCATCATGATCTTGACGCGAGAAGTTGGCTTGGAGATCACGCCACCCTCATGGCCAACACGGCTTAAAGCATTGACGTTGATATCGTCGTCTAACTCAACGCCAAAGGAATCCTTTAAGTAGTTGCAGGTCAGCTTACGAGCTTCCCAGCAGTTCTCACCAATACCACCGGAGAAGACGATAGCGTCAACACGGCCTAATGGAACGTAGTAAGAACCGATGAACTTAGCTAAACGATAGGAGAAGGCCTCTAAAGCTAAGGTGCACTTCTCATCGCCGTGCTCGTAGCCTTCGCAAATTGGACGCATGTCAGAAGACACACCGGATAAAGCCAGCAGACCGGACTTCTTATTGAAAATGTCCTTAACCTCTTCTGGGCTTAAGTTATAGCGATCGCACAGGAAGAAGACAACCGATGGATCGATAGAACCAGTACGAGTACCCATGACTAAGCCGTCGAGAGGGGTCAGGCCCATAGAGGTATCCATGCACTTGCCGCCCTTAACAGCGCAGACCGAAGCACCACCGCCTAAGTGGCAAGTAATAACATTGGTCTCCTCCAGAGGCTTGCCTAATAATAAGGCAGCTTCTTGCGAGAGGTACATGTGAGAAGTACCGTGAGCGCCATAACGACGAATGCCACCCTTGGTGTAGTACTCCTCAGGAATAGCAAAGCGATAGGCGATTGGAGGCATGGTCTGGTGGAAGGCAGTGTCAAACACAACCACGTGAGGGATATTAGGGAACGAAGCGCGAGCAGCCTTAATACCTAAAATGTGGGCAGGGTTGTGTAATGGAGCAAATGGGATCACCTTCTCGATATTGGCGATCACTTCCTCATCGACTAAGGTTGGAGCGCTGTAGTACTCACCACCGTGCACGATACGGTGGCCGCAAGCAACGATCGAAGATAAGAGCTCTTGGTGAGCAGCTAAGATGTTCTTCACCAAATAGTCTAAGGCTTGCTCGTGGTTGTAACCGGAGATGTTGGCCTTCTTCTTATCCTCACCGGCAAAACGCCAAGAGATGAAAGCCTCAGGTAAGCCCATAGCCTCAGCGATACCGTTTAAGTATACGTGGCCGTCCTCAGGATTCATAATGGCAAACTTCACCGAAGAGCTGCCACAATTGATCACTAAAACAGACTTTGAAATCGGAGTAGACATTAATCGCCCCTGCTGTCCAAACAAAACCTTGAAAAACCTTATCTCACTAAGAGGAGCTTATCCTGTGAGACAAGCCCATCAGTGCCCTGCTTTCCTGCAAGATGATCCTAAATCCCAAAAGTGGAGAAGGGAAATAGGAAGGATCCGCACTGGCCCGCGCTGCCAAGACGGCTCTACTCAAACAGAAAAGAAATCTTGAGGCAACTTTACCACATGACACTGACTACAGTCTCAAGCAAGGCTAAAGCCCGCTTGCAGGCTGGCTAAAGCTAGCTAGCCACAGACCACAGCCCTTCAGGCAAAGTACAGAGCGACCTGATTGAGGCAAAAAGAAAGCCACAGACAACAACTCGGATCCCAAATTGATCACGTCTCGTTATCTGAAGCCTCAAGCCCAAAGGCAATTTATACCTCGCTCATCGCGCTCGCCTTACGTAACGATGGCTAATTATAGCATTGCCCCTTAAAGTGCCTTGCCCCAATAATCACGGTTGGCTCACAAAACTAGGCAATTTTTTCAAGCACGCAGCTGAGAAAAATGCCCGTCAGCCCTGATCTTACCTAGAGTTACACTTACATACTAGTATTTATGTTACCGATAACTAAATTAAACTTTATTTATTAAGTAATTTTACAAATATAGGTAAAACTCTAGCCCCTATTCAGTATCTTCATTTCAAGGAAAAATATCGGATCCTTGGGACGCATTAAGCGCAGGATACGCCATAATTCATAAGAAAAACTAATACTACACAAGAGCAAAGACACAGCGCACAGTGCATAACAGCGCCCGTCCCTAACCAATCAGAACCGCATAAGCGCAGCCCCAGCTGGGCCTCAATCTTGGGCTGGCAATTTTTTCTAATGTTACGGTAACATTTGAAAACGCAAGCTTTAGACGCATTGAGACGCAAGTACGAGCGTTTAGCCTAAAGCGGCCACAATGGGGCAAAACAAGCCAGCAAGCCCTGTTTGAGCTACACTAAGGGGCTCTAAAAGAGCCTGCATGCTTGCAGGCTTGCATGCTTGCAGGACTGTAGACCTGCTAACAGTAAACCAGCTGCAAAGCTTTGTTCCTGTCTGTGGTGCAGGCACTGGGCGCGCTGCTGCTAAGTGCATGCGCCTGCGCATGCACACTGTAGGCAATGCAGTGGCTTCATGTACTTTTTGTTTTCTCTATCGGAGCTGTGCTCCAAGGAGTCGAGATGATCGATGTAGCACCAATGCGTCGTAGCTATACCATGTCGGGCTTAGACGAAAAGGATTTAACGCCTACGCCTATTCCGCTGTTTGAGCGCTGGCTTAAAGACATGATCGACTCTCAGCTCTATGACCCAAATGGTGTGGTCGTCAGCACCGTAGACGAAAGCGGTCAGCCTTATTCCCGCATGGTGCTGCTCAAGAACTACGACGAGAAGTCACTGGTTTTCTTTACCAACTTAGGCTCACGCAAGGCTCAGCACTTGGCCCATAACCCAAAGATCTGCATGCTCTTCCCATGGTACTACCTTGAGCGTCAGGTCATGTTTATTGGCACTGCTGAAAAGCTCTCGGTACCAGCTGTGCTCAAGTACTTCCACTCACGTCCACGTGACAGTCAGATCGCCGCATGGACATCTCACCAGTCCTCGCGCATTTCGGCTCGCTCCGCTTTAGAGAGCAAATTTATGGAGCTGAAGCAAAAGTTTAAGGACGGTGAAGTGCCTCTGCCATCCTTCTGGGGCGGCTACCGTGTATTCTTCCATCAGGTAGAGTTCTGGCAGGGACGCGAAAACCGTCTGCACGATCGATTCATTTACGATCTGCAAGAAGATGGCTCATGGACGATCTCGCGTTTAGCTCCTTAAGACGCCGCGCCAAAACTCTATGCAGCTAATGCGGCTGCTCAGCTTGTAACAGAAACCCATCCCATGTGATGGGTTTCTGCGTTTTGAAGGGCGCATGTTAAAATTTCTGCACTACATGAAGCTGGCTACAGAGCCAACGAGGGCTTAGCTTAGCGCAGCACTGCTGCGCTGTGCAGCGCGGCGCTGCTTAGCGTTTCGGTTTTCTTTTGTATTTGGATCTTTTCGGGGATGGCGGAGCTCTTTTCCTACATTAACCAACTTTCACCTGCAGGATTGTTGCTGCATGCTGCTTTTTTGCTGTTTGGGCTACTCGTAGTGTTTTACCTTTTGCCAAGCAAAAGCAAAAGCAGCAAGCGCACTAACAATGGCAAAAGAGGCTCTAAGGCTTCAAATACCTATAGTAAAAGCAATGCCGCTGCTAAGCCTACCCGAGCCGAAAAAGCTGCTGCTAAGGCCGCTGCGCAAGCTGAAGAGGAAGTCGCCGCTAAAGCCAAAGCTGCCGCCGCCTACAATGCCGCTATCAAAAAGCGCTCATGGCTTCGCCCTTTTGGTCGCAAAAAACAGCCGGTCATTATCCCTTCTCGCCCTACCGATCCCAACAAGCTCAATGAAACCTTGGACTTCCTTAACCCTAATCCTGAACCACAGTCCAAAGATTTCAAACACCCTAAAGCTAACGATAGCTACCGAGAGCTCATCAAGCCTGGCGCAGCAATGAGTGAAGCCATTCCCGATCTTGATGATTTGGATCGGATCTTCTCTGTCATGCTAAAGGCTGGTGCTATTACCGGCAAAACGCACTTAGTCACCAATTACGAGCACCTCTACCTCGAAAAGCTGCGCCTGTGGTTTGGCAGTCGCTGCTATATCTACTGTCAGGTCAGTGTAGGCTCTGCGGTGCAGATCAACGCCGATGTCTCTGACCTCAATATGCCTCAGCGTCGTACTTTTGCGCAAAAGTGCAACAACATGTCCTTTGACTTTATGCTGATCGACCGTGCTACCGATCGTATCGTCTGCGCTATCGAGCTGGATGACCCTACTCACCAGCGCATTGAGCGCAAACTGCGCGATCGTCGCTTAGATAAAGTCTGTAAAGAGGCCAATATCCCGATCTTTCACATTACCAATGTCTACCAGAAGCCAGATCTCTCCCGCATCCGCTTCTAAGCCAAGCCCTCTGGCAGCCAAGCTGCCACCCCCTCTCGGGCTCAACAGAGCCCAGAAACAATAAAGGGCAGCCATTGGCCACCCTCTATTTCTTTCTTTCAGCTTTCACCTCTCACGTGAGAGATGTAGTCAGCTTACGGTCTTGCTTCTTGCTTTAGAAAACCACGGTCTTATTGCCATGGATAAAGACCTTATTGTCAAAGACACGGTTTAATGCACGTAACAACACCACGCGCTCTACATCACGACCAGCCTTTGCCATATCCTCGGCCGAGTAACGGTGATTGACCTTAATCACATCCTGCTCGATGATTGGGCCTTCATCTAAGTTATCGGTCACAAAGTGAGCTGTAGCACCAATGATCTTTACACCACGATCGTAAGCTTGCTGATATGGCTTAGCACCGATAAAAGCTGGTAAGAACGAGTGGTGGATGTTGATGAGCTTGCCTAAAGGATAGTGAGCCACCATCTTTGGCGAGAGAATGCGCATGTACTTGGCCAGCACAATATAGTCAGGATTGCACTCATCAATCAGCTTCATCATGCGCTCTTCGTGCTCTTCACGGCTGATCCCTTCGTGGCTGACACAGTGATATGGAATGCCAAACTTCTCCACTAAAGGCCCTAAATCAGGGTAGTTACCAGCAACCATGACGATCTCAGCGTGCAGCGCACCTGAGAAGCTTTTAATGAGCAGGTCGCCTAAGCAGTGAGCTTCCTTGGTCACTAAGATCACAATACGAGGCAGGATCGACTTATCCTTTAAGGAGACCACAGCATCGTCTGGTAACTTAGCAGTAATGCACTGCAGGAACTTGTTCTCGTGATTCTCGCTAAAATCACCCTCTAAGACCGAGCGCATAAAGAAGCGGTTGTCATCAGTGGTGGCAAACTGATCTTGACGCACGATATTGAAGCCAAACTCCCAGCAGGTAGTAGCAATTTTGGCAATCAAGCCGGTAGCGTCAGTACACTCTGTCAATAAAATCTTCTGTTGCATCTTTTGCCTTAACAAAAAATCCCAAGGCAAACCATCAGCGTCACCTTGATCTAGTTAGAAATACTAAATCTTACCAAAAATATCATGGCTAAATGCTTTTTTAGGCCGAATTTGCTCTTTAAGGTGCGCTTATGGCGCATGTGATGTTCAGCCAACTTATGTGACCCCAGAGCTGCACCAAAGCCTCGCCCAAACCCATCCCATGCCCTCGGCTCTGCCACTGCGCAGATAGCTGATCCCAAATCTACAACTAAGTCCCAAAATAGTGCAAAATGCTTATAACGCACCAAAACCATGCAAATATCAATAATATAAGAATTTGTGCCCAATCGTGGGTATATTCAGAAGATAAGAAAGAATGCTGAGTGTTTTGCTCAGTATTTTGCTGCCACTCTGCACTCAAACCAAAAGTGCTTTGTTCACCAAACTTCTAATGGCACTAAAGTCGCAACAGAGCCACATGGCATAGGCACAAACAGACAGTTTTTCAGGAGCACAGTCCTCCTCTTAAGTTCCCATACCATTTCGCCCAGCACCATCTCTCCTATTAGTTCAGCTCCACGAGCAAAGTCTCGCTTACTACCCAAGCTAAGAGCAAGGGTAACGAGGCGTAAATTAGCTCATAGAGTAACGAGGTTGTGCCTTAGGCTTTGCCGTTAGCTTTCTGGCAGCAACACTACTTTCTCAAAGCTGCTGCGCTCAAATCTTCACAGTACAGCGCAGCCTTTGTCGGCCTTGCCATTACTACACTTACTCTTAAGAGTGTAGGTTACAAGTAAATGGTTTTGGTCTGCTTTGCCCCTAGGCTTAAACAATTAGCCCTTAGGGCTTGCTTAATGCCCTAGCCTCAAGGCTAGGGATGCGTTTTTACCGCTGCGAGAGCAGCCTGCGATAGCATCCTGTGTTATTTGCACTGTGCGAGCAGCACTGAGCCAGCAGCTTAGTTTGCGTTTTCAGAGGAGTTTCATCGATGTCAGAAAACACGGAACACGAAATTACCGTACTCGACAAGGTCGCAACTCTCACTATCCCTGGTCACGACCCAATCCAACTGCCTATCTTAAAAGGCACCTTGGGCCCAGAATGTATTGATATTAGAGAGTTAGGCAAACAGGGTTATTTCACCTATGACCCAGGCTTTGTGTCGACGGCTGCTTGTAGTTCACGTATCACCTTCATCGATGGTAAAAAAGGTGTACTGCTCTACCGTGGCTACCCAATTGCAGATCTAGCCCGTAAAGCTGATTACCTGCAAGTCTGCTACCTCCTATATAAGGGTGAAATGCCAAGCAAGCGCGAGTACGATGAGTTCTGCGATCGCGTTAAGCACCACACCTTAATTCACGAGCAGATCTCCTCCTTATTTAAGGCCTTCCGTCGTGACTCCCACCCAATGGCTGTGATGTGCGGTGTGGCTGGAGCTCTGTCTGCGTTCTATCACGGTAGCCTCGATATTTATGATCCAGAGCACCGTGAGGCCACTCTGATCCGTCTGATTGCCAAGATGCCAACTCTGGCAGCTATGGCCTACAAGTACTCCATCGGCCACCCATTCATCTACCCACGTAACGACTTAAGCTACGCTGCCAACTTCCTGCATATGATGTTCGCTACCCCTTGCGAGCCATATGAGGTAAACCCTGTAGTTGAGCGTGCCTTAGACCGTATTTTCATCCTGCATGCTGACCACGAGCAAAACGCTTCGACCTCTTCGGTGCGCTTAGCCGGTTCCTCTGGTGCTAACCCATACGCCTGTATTGCCGCTGGTATCGCTTCGCTGTGGGGCCCAGCTCACGGTGGTGCTAACGAAGCCTGTCTACGCATGCTCGAGGAGATCGGTACTGTGGATCGTATTCCTGAGTACATTGCCCGTGCTAAGGACAAGAACGATCCATTCCGCTTAAGTGGCTTTGGTCACCGTGTCTACAAGACCTATGACCCACGTGCTTTAGTAATGCGTGAGACCTGCCATGAGGTGTTACAAGAGCTCAAGATCAAGGATCACCCAATCTTAAAGGTGGCCACTGAGTTAGAGCAGATCGCCTTAAGTGATGAGTACTTCATTAAGCGCAACCTGTATCCAAACGTGGACTTCTACTCCGGTATCATCTTAAAGGCTATTGGCATTCCAACTTCGATGTTCACCGTGATTTTCGCCTTAGCCCGTACCATTGGCTGGATCTCGCACTGGAACGAAATGCAGATCATGGAAGAGAGCCGCATTGGCCGTCCACGTCAGATCTACATTGGCTCCCCAGAGCGCCACGTGATCGCTATGGACGAGCGCTAATCTGAAGCCCTAAGGCTTCAGTCCGTGGTCGTGGCCACACGGCCTCTGGCTGTTGCCACAGGGCTACAGCCTGTGGCCTATAGAGCAAAGCCCCTTACTCTGCGCAGAGCTTGGGGCTTTGTTGTTTTTGGTATGCTCTAAGTTAGCAGTAGATGCAGACGCGTCGCAATCTCCACAGCAGCCGCCGTATTCTGCACCTGTAAAGTCTGTAAGATATTCTGACGATGCCGCGAGACGGTATTCACCGCAATGTGCAATTGCTCAGCAATCTGTCGACTACTTTGCCCCTGCCCAATCAGAGTCAGTACTTCTCGCTCGCGTCGACTCAGCATCCTTTGGTCAAGCTGCTGAAAAGATGCAGCACTCACCTCTTGGCCGGTCTCATTATTCACAATGGAGTTAATAGGAACGGGCAATTCGACAAATGGCGTATACAGGCACAGCGATAGCCATACCGCCCCAGACTCTAAGCTTTCTAAATAATAGGCTCGATGTAGCACCGGAATCAGCGGTGGTTCTGTCGCTTTGGTCGCGCCTTCGGAAGTAATCGGTGCTGCCGCAAAATGCAAAGTATTGAGCATGACATAGTGAGAACGCTCTGCTACAGGCAAGCCTTTGAGGAGCTCAGAAAAACGTAGCTCTAAGATGTGGCGGGAAAGCAGATCCGTGTCACGCACATGCTGAAAGAGGCTGGTCTCAAAAGCCGCATCAGAAAGCTCACTGTCCACCGGCAACCCCAAACTCTTACCCAAAGCCCCAACAAAGATATAGCTACGATTTGCCTGAAAGTCAGACATAACCGCCACACCTTGCTCTGTTTGCGCAAAAAGCAGAGCTCGAGCCTTATGACGAGCGATTACTTCGTCTTTGTTAGTCGGAAGCACAAAGTTTTGGCGACACATGCGCTGCTGCAAAGTGGACAAACTTTTAGCGGTTTCACTCATCTTTGAGACCAAAATGGTTAGAAATGACTATTGAGCGCACACTGCACTGCTTCTAGACTAAACACAATTAAGGATGAGCTAGCAGTATACGTTTCCTCCGCGCTGTCATGCTCTGACTCTGATCCGCTTTCTTGTGAGCTCTTTTCACACCTCTCAGGGTTTGCAAGGAAGCGGAAATCTTGCTGGAAACGCTCCCAGCCAACGTCACACCTTATTAGCTCTTGGTAGGCACATATGAACCAGAACGCAGGATGCACCGCACTAGCAACACCAATCACATGCGGCAATATCACTTTTACTCATTCGCGCTTAGAGGCCGAAAAGTACGTGAGTCAGCACTCTGAACAACAAATGAAGATCTGCTGCCCTGCGGTCACTGATATCTTTTGCGACCCAAACGGCAAGATCTCCAACAATTCGCTGCCAATGCTGCTGTGCGCTGTAGATAATACCAAGCCTTTTACCTTGCAGGCCAAAGTTACTTCAGGATTTACCCCAGAGGGGCTCTACAACGCTGCCGACTTATTGGTCTTTGCTCACGATACTTTATGGCAAAAGTTGTGCTTCGAGCAAGACGACTATGGCCATCACCGCATAGTATCAGTCCGTACCGATGGTACCTCTGACGACTGCAACCACGATCCGCACGACGTCTCTTCTCTATATCTCAAGATCTCGTCAGATACCCACACTGTTGGCTGCTATTACTCTCTTAATGGCAAAGATTGGGTAATGGTGCGTGTTTCCAAAAACATCTATCCACAACAGCTCTTTGTTGGCATTGCCAGCCAATGTCCAAGCAAAGGAGAGTGCTGTAGCACCTTTGCAGAGCTCGGTCTCGATACGGCCAACGTCAGTGATTTCCGCACGGGCAGCTAAATACGGTTCTCTGCCTTGAGTCCACGTCGTACAGGTTTTCAATAGCACAAGAATGCAAAGAGGGAAGCAATTTCTTGCTTCCCTCTTTTTTGAGCTCTTTTTCCGTAACTTAGTTACGGCCTAACAAAGCTTCAAGCTACATTACGCCTAAAAGTATTAGAGGCCTAAAGCAGCACGTGCTTGGTTAGCGATGGTCTCGAATGCGACCTTCTCGTTGATGGCCAGCTCAGACAGAACCTTACGATCGATGTCGATGTTAGCCTTCTTTAAACCGTACATGAATTGGCTGTAGCTTAAGCCATACTGACGAGCAGCGGCGTTGATACGGACAATCCATAAGGCACGGAATTGACGCTTCTTCTGACGACGATCACGGTAGGCGTATTGACCAGCCTTGGTCACAGCCTGCACGGCAACGCGGTAAGTACGGGAACGAGCACCGTAGTAACCCTTAGCTGCCTTTAAAACCTTCTTATGACGGGCACGAGCGGTAACACCGCGCTTAACTCTAGCCATTTAACGATCCTCCTAATTAGGCGTAAGGTAACTGACGCATGATAGCGCGTAAGTTGGAAGTATGAACAACGTTCATAGCACGTAAAGAACGCTTACGCTTACGGCTCTTCTTAGTGAGGATGTGACGTAAGTTCTGGTGACGGCACTTGAAGTGGCCGCTGCCGGTCTTCTTGAAACGCTTGGCAACGCCACGATCGGTCTTCATCTTGACCTTGACTTTTCCAGCCATTTAAAACTCCGCAATTTTGCATAAAGTGGATCTCAGGGGGAAAGGCCCAGATCTCACCATCAGCACCAAGGAAAAGCTCACTCCCTGACGCTTAGGTGGCCCCGCCTAAACTGGCAGAGCTCCTGATCCGAGGCTAACTCTTGTTACCCTTACGACCCTTGTTTCTTCTTTGGGGCTAAAACCATAGTGGCCTGACGACCTTCCACACGGGAGGCGCTCTCCACCGTAGCTAAGCCACGCTCTTCGCATAGATCGTGCTCTACACGCTTTAAGACATCCAAGCCAATGTGCTGGTGAGCCATTTCGCGTCCACGGAAACGCAGGGTCACCTTGGCCTTGTTGCCTTCTTCTAAGAAGCGGATCAGGTTGCGTAGTTTAACCTGATAGTCGCCTTCATCGGTAGCAGGACGGAATTTGATTTCCTTGATCTGCACTACCTTTTGCTTCTTCTTCTTCTGATCCTTGCTCTTCTCGTAAAGATACTTGCCATACTCAATGAGGCGGCAAACTGGCGGATCAGCGTTAGGACTGATTTCAACAAGATCAACTCCAGCGTCTTGCGCCATACGCAATGCCTGAACTGTAGGCATCACGCCAATGATCTCATTGTCCTCACCTAAAAGACGCACTTCACGGCATCTAATTTCACCATTAGTCCGGTTTCTTGGCGGAAGCCGACCGGTTTTCTTTGCGCTGTTGATTGCCAATTCCTACACTCTACTGCAAACACGGATCAGGCTGCATTCAGATAATGGCAGCGTCAATCCACAGCAAAAGAGCCATGATTGCTCATAGCTCTTTTGCCGGTGCCAAGCCATTTATCTGCGACTTGATGCAGCTTTTATTCTACTTCTTATCCTCGGCGCTCTCGTCGGCCTTGGTAAAAAGTTTGCGCGATATAATATCAGATTTGATCATAGCAATCAAATCATCAATTGACATTGCACCTAAATCTACGCCCTTACGAGTACGTACTGCCACTTGACCATTCTCAGCCTCGCGGTCGCCGCACACTAACATGTAAGGAACGTGCATTAAGGTATGCTCACGGATCTTGAAGCCCACCTTGTCGTTACGCAGGTCAGAGCGTACACGAATGCCAGCCTCATCCAGCTTCTTGGTAACTTCCTTGACATACTCCACTTGGTTGGTGGTGATGTTCATGACCACGGCTTGGATTGGGGCTAACCAAGTTGGGAACGAACCAGCAAATTCCTCGGTTAAGATACCTAAGAAGCGCTCGATCGAACCTAAGATGGCACGGTGAATCATCACTGGGGTGTGCTCTTGGTTATCCTCAGCAATGTAGTGAGCACCTAAACGCTCAGGCAGCGAGAAGTCCAGCTGAATGGTACCGCACTGCCATGCACGACCTAAAGAATCGTGTAAGGTGAACTCAATCTTAGGGCCGTAGAAAGCACCCTCACCTGGCTGTAACTCAAAGTCTAAGTTGTTAGCCTTTAAAGCATCAGCTAAGTCCTTTTCGGACTTATCCCAGATCTCATCGGAGCCAATACGCTTCTCTGGACGGGTCGAGAGCTTCACATCGATCTTGTGGAAACCGAAGTTATCGTAGATCTCGTACACCATCTTGATGCAATCCGTCACCTCATCAAGGATCTGATCCTCAGTGATGAAGACGTGAGCATCATCTTGCTCGAAGCCACGTACACGTAACAGGCCGTGTAAGGAGC
The DNA here is from genome assembly GCA_019114785.1 of Candidatus Anaerobiospirillum pullistercoris. Taxonomy (GTDB): domain Bacteria; phylum Pseudomonadota; class Gammaproteobacteria; order Enterobacterales; family Succinivibrionaceae; genus Anaerobiospirillum; species Anaerobiospirillum pullistercoris. The sequence goes on from DXEV01000090.1 coordinate 16,743, forward strand.
CAGATGGCTCATTACGGTGATCCTTACCGAACTCAGCCATGCGAATAGGCAGATCACGATAAGAACGGGTACGGCTGTTGAAAATCTGAATAGCACCTGGGCAGTTCATTGGCTTAATGGCATAGTCACGGTTCTCAGAGGAAGTCGTGAACATGTTCTCAGCGTACTTATCCCAGTGGCCAGAGCGCTCCCACAGCGAACGATCCATGATCTGTGGGGTGTTGACCTCAATGTAACCATACTTGTGCAGCATGGTGCGCATGTAGTTCTCGATCTGGCGGTAAATAGTCCAGCCATCGTTGTGCCAGAAGACTAAACCTGGAGCTTCCTGCTGGAAGTGGAAGAGATCGAGCTTCTTACCTAAGACACGGTGATCGCGCTTGGCAGCCTCTTCACGCTTCTTTAAGTAATCAGCTAAATCTTCCTTGTTAGCCCAAGCAGTACCGTAGATACGCTGCAGCATCTTGTTCTTGGCATCACCACGCCAGTAAGCACCGGCAAAGTGGGTCAGCTTGAAGTGGTTGCAGAAGCCCATACGTGGCACGTGAGGGCCACGGCACATATCGATGTACTCTAAGTGGTGGTATAAGGCTGGATGATCGTCGCGGGAGATATTCTCTTCTAAGATCAGCTTCTTATAAGGCTCGTTGCGCTTGTCGAAAACGTCCCAAGCGGTTTGCCAATCAACCACCTCTTTGATGACCTTGTAGTCTTGCTTAGCCAGCTCGTGCATCTTGGCATCCAGAGCTTCTAAGTCTTCGGCGGTTAACTTGTGATCTAAGTCCACATCATAGTAGAAGCCATTTTCTACCACAGGGCCAATAGCCATCTTGGTCTCTGGCCATAATTGCTTAATGGCATGGCCTAAGAGGTGGGCACAGGAGTGACGGATGATCTCTAAGCCATCGTTATCCTTAGGGGTAACGATCTCGACTTTGGCATCTTGGGTCACTAAGTCACAGGCATCATGTAAGACACCATCCACGCGACCGGCAACGCAATTGCGAGCTAAACCTGGGCCGATGGCAGCGGCGATATCGGCGATAGAAACTGCGCTCTCAAACTCTTTGACAGCGCCATTAGGAAGAGTAATTTTAACCATGATTCAAACCCACGGGCACCTACGACGTACCTTGAGGTCCTCAAGAGAAAAAAGTGAAGCTCAAGCTGAACTATGCGCAGAGAAACTCCTCAGCGCGCCCTGTCAGCTAAAGCAGCAAAAGAAAAAGCTGGAAAGCAGTATACACCCCTAACAACACTTTGGCGCATAAAAAACAGGTCTCTGCTAATATTCCTCTCTTCTCTCTAAGATCTGACATACCAGCTCCGCTGCAAAGCATCACAAAGCCACCAAAGCGCCCAAAAGCCTCCACCCCGAGCCATAGGCACCACCACCAAGAAACTGGGATATCCCCTCACAGCTACGCTCAGCAGTCAGCTGCTCAGCAGTCAGCTGCGCCAAGTGAAGCAATAACTACTACCACGACCCGTGCATCGCTCTACCTACTTAACACCCTGTTACACCAGCCAAACATCCCTCAACAGCCCATTTGTAGCGCTCCCAACTCTCGTTTTCCTCTCTCTGCACCAACCATCTTTTAACCCTCAAAACACAAAATAATCCCCATTATTCACCAACAAACGGCAAAAGAATCAGTATTTACACCATGTTAAGAAATTTTTAAAAATTTTCTTGCCAAAGCAGATCCCCGCCGCTATAATGCACACCGTTGATTGCACGGCACCTCTGACAAACAACAGTATGCCAGCAGGTATCGTCTACAACATGCGCCTTTAGCTCAGCTTGGTTAGAGCATCACCTTGACATGGTGGGGGTCGGTGGTTCGAGTCCACTAAGGCGCACCATTCAAAATCCTGTAAAACTTTGAAAAAAGTTCTTGCAAACGATTTTGAAGTTGCTATAATGCACGCCGTTGTCTTACGAAACCAAATGTTGACAAAGACGACACAGCAAAGCGCCTTTAGCTCAGCTTGGTTAGAGCATCACCTTGACATGGTGGGGGTCGGTGGTTCGAGTCCACTAAGGCGCACCATTCAAAAGATGCTGTGGTTTCGATGACAAACGCAAAAATGTGCGCCTTTAGCTCAGTTGGTTAGAGCATTACCTTCACACGGTAGGGGTCAGTGGTTCGAGTCCACCAAGGCGCACCATTACTTTTTTGGCCAGCTTCAAACTGGTTTTATTTTATCTGTAGGTTGTATCTAGGCACATACCACCTACTCTCGCCTCAGCGTCTCTCTCCAACAAGAGAGGTCATATCCTCCATTGCCCCGCCATTGCCCTGCCCTATTTTGGTTCTACGTCGCAACCGCTAAAATAAGCACAACCACCCAACCTTTTAGCATGTTCTGCCCTCAAAGGAGATTGCAATGGACGCCCTCCGCACCCTCTGCTCCAAGATCTTTAATCTCAAGGTTTTTGCCACCATCTTTTTGCTCCTGTTCCTCGGAGCCATCATTGCCACCTTAGCCCTCTTCTTTGCGGCATAGCTTCTTTGCTCTCGCCCAAAGCCTCGCTTTGTCTTGCCCTGCTCTGCTCTGAGCTGCCAACTGGCCCACTGTACCCAGCAGCCAACAGAAAATGCGACAAAATTTTGAGACTGTGACGCATATTTGAGACAAAACTTTGGTTTTGCCCTAAGATAGTCCTAATCATTCCGTCGCTATAATTTGCTTTGTCTGTCTGTTTTTAGGCAGACCGTTCCCTCCCCTAGCTTCCTGCACTTACATCTACAACGTGCAACTGCTATAGGCCTATCCAAGCTTAAGAGAGCGCCTCTTGAGGATGAGGGACGGCGCGCGGCCTTTTCCTTATTAGGTATTTGTCACAACATGCTCAAGAAGACTTTAATTGCATCTGCTCTGACTTTAGGCTTAATGTGCGCAACCTCTGGCGTGCAAGCCAACCCTTTAACCAACGTGATCTCCGGCCTCGTCAATGGCGTGGGTTTCACTGATATGCAGTTTGAGGCTCGTCGTGGCGGTTTCCGTCGCTCCTCCCCAACTCGCAGCACCCGTGCTAGCAGCACCCGCTCCTCAAGCCGTGCTGTTACCACCACTAACAACAATACTTCTAGCACTAGCAGCTCTGCCAACACCAACCGTACCACTAATCAGCAGCAACAGCAGGACGCTCAGTTCTCGCAAAACGCTTACCGTGGTAACACCAACACTAACACCAATGCCAATATGAACAATGGTGCCTTAGGTAACAACAATGCTGCTATGTACAACCGTGGCAGTATGGGCACTGGCTCTACCTTCTTAAGCTCCCTTGCTGGTGCTGGCGCTGGTGTGTTACTGGCTAACATGCTGTTAAGCCCATCGGCTGCCGCTGCTGCCGGTACTGAGGTCGCTACCCCTGATATGCTCTCTGACGATCAGATCAAGGAGTGCTTAACTCAGCTCGATACCGACTTAAAGGATCTCGAGGCTCAAGTCTTAGAGGCTCCAGAGGAAGAGCAAGCTGCTTTACGCGAGCAGATCTCTCAGATGCACAACCTGCAGATCTCTTTAATGAAAGAGCAGCTTAACCGTCTGCAAAGTGCTTCTTAGTTAGCTTCAGTGCAGTGATAACACTGCACAATCACTAACGCGTGGCTCTGTGCGGAGCCCAAACTAAAAAAGCCAAGATCGCAAGACCTTGGCTTTTTGCATTTTTAGCGCGTTGCGGCTGCGTCAGCAGCGTATGCGCAGCAGCTACGCATTACTGCAACAGCAGCACATGCTTAGATGTTGTAGATCTCTAAGCTCTCGTTAGAGTCCTTCCATGCCTTATCAGCTTTAGCATCATCGGAGCGCTGCTGATCTAAATAGGCAAAGTATTCCTCATCCACACCTGGGGTGATGTAATTGCCCGTGAACACCGAATCCTCAAAATCAGTCAGCTCTGGGTTCTCTTCACGCACCGAATCCTCCAAGTCCTTTAAGTCTTGGTAGATCAGAGCGTCAGCACCAATCAGCTTGCAGATCTCTTCATTGGTACGGTTATAGGCAATGAGCTCACGCTTAGTTGGCATATCAATGCCATAGACATTGGCAAAGCGCACCTCTGGAGCGGCGGAAGCAAAGTACACGGCCTCAGCACCAGCTTCTTTGGCCATATCTACGATCTGGCCTGAAGTGGTACCACGCACAATCGAATCATCGACTAAGAGCACACGCTTGCCCTTAAACTCTGAAGCAATTGGGCTGAGCTTGCTGCGTACAGACTTCTTACGCTGCTTTTGACCTGGCATGATGAAAGTACGGCCGATGTAGCGATTCTTTACAAAGCCCTGACGGTATGGCACACCTAAGATACGAGCGATCTGCACAGCAATATCGCAAGAGGTCTCAGGAATTGGGATCACCGCATCAATCTTCAGGTGACTGAACTCACGCTGCAGCTTGTGCGCAAGCTTAGTACCCATATTGACGCGAGCGGCATACACCGACACACCATTCATGGTGGAGTCTGGACGAGCAAAGTACACGTACTCAAAGACACATGGTTGCAGCTTGCAGTTATCAGCGCAGATAGCAGAATGCAGCTTGCCATCAACCGAAATGAAGATGGCCTCACCTGGCTTGACGTCACGCACCAGCTCAAAACCGCACACGCTTAAAGCTACCGACTCGGAAGCTACCATGTACTCATCCTTGCCTTCTTCGTTGACACGATGGCCTAAGACTAAAGGACGAATACCAAATGGATCGCGGAAAGCCACAATGCCCACACCAATGATTAAGGACACTACAGCATAACCACCATTGATCTCCTTATTGACGCCGCGCACGGCCTCAAAAAGCTCTTCAGCACTTGGTAAATGCTGACATTGGGTAATATTCTGTAAATGCCAAGCAAAGATGTTAAGCAGCAGCTCAGAATCAGAGTGGGTATTGGTATGACGGAAGATGCTGTCGCACTTCACTTTAAGCTCACGGGCATTGGTTAAGTTACCGTTGTGAGCTAAAGCAATACCAAAAGGCGAATTAACGTAGAAAGGCTGAGCCTCAGCAGCAGATGAAGATCCGGCAGTTGGATAACGGCAGTGACCAATACCAACATTGCCCTTAAGGCGCATCATGTGCTTTTGTTGGAATACATCACTAACTAAACCATTAGCCTTGCGCTGACGGAAATTACCCTCGTCTAAAGTAACAATACCGGCGGCATCCTGACCACGATGTTGTAGCACAGTAAGTGCGTCATACAAGGTTAAATTGACCGGCGAATGCGCGACGATACCAACTACACCACACATACTATGCTCCCACGATCTGCTCCAACTCGTTCTGAGTTGCAGGACTGTAAGTAAAGAACCAATTGACGATACGCATTAATTCAGGGATCAGCACCGAATCACGATAGAAAGGTGCATCTGCCACAAAGCTCAAGATATGCAGCTTAAAGCCAATCTGCAACAGAGCCAGAATCACGCATACAATCAAAATGCCGCGCAAAACACCGAATACCATACCGAGCAAACGGTCTGTACCGGATAGTCCTACCTTGTGGATAAAAGCACGAATGATTGATCCACACAAACCTACTACACAGAGTGTAGCGATAAAGAGGATCAGGCAGGCTATACCGTTACGTACCATTTCATCATCGGAAATGAACGTCAGTTTTTGCGCCAGCGCTTCGTAGAACTTACTGGTTATGATAAAAGCGCACACCCATGCAATCAGGGAGATCGCCTCTTTAATAAAGCCTCTAAAAATAGAGAGCAAACCAGAAAGACCTACGATGGCGATAATAATCCAATCGGCTGGGGTCAGCATTACTTAGTAATTACCTCAAGGCCATTTAAATATGGACGCAGCACCTCTGGCACAGTGATCGAACCATCAGCGTTCTGATAATTCTCCATCACAGCCACTAAGGTACGACCCACGGCTAAACCAGAACCATTTAAGGTGTGTAACAGCTCAATCTTGCCATCCTTACGACGGACACGAGCCTGCATTCTACGAGCTTGGAAGTCAGTACAGTTCGAGCAAGAAGAGATCTCACGATAGGTGTTCTGTGCAGGGATCCAAACCTCAAGGTCATAGGTCTTAGCAGCGCTGAAGCCCATGTCACCAGTAGATAAGGCCACCACACGATAAGGTAAGTTCAGAGCTTGCAGCACCGACTCAGCATCATGGGTTAATTGCTCTAAAGCTTCCCAAGAATCCTCTGGCTTCACGATCTGCACCATCTCTACCTTATCAAACTGGTGCATACGGATTAAGCCACGGGTATCACGACCGGCAGAGCCAGCCTCGGAGCGGAAGCATGGGGTGTGGGCAGTAACCTTAATTGGCAGCTGCTCCTCAGGAATGATCTCGCCACGTACCATATTGGTTAACGGTACTTCAGCGGTAGGAATGAGGCAGAAATGACGATTGACATCATCACCATCGGCATTGCCATTTAAGCTGGTGTGGAAAAGATCCTCACCAAACTTTGGCATCTGGCCAGTGCCATAGAGGGAATCTAAGTTCACTAAGTAAGGAACATAGACCTCAGTGTAGCCCTGCTTTTGGCAGTGCAGATCGAGCATTAAGTGCACTAAGGCACGGTGCAGAGCGCAGATTGGGCCCTTCATTAAGGCAAAACGGGCACCGGAAATCTTACGAGCATTGGCAAAGTCGAGCTGACCTAAGCCCTCACCTAAAGCAACGTGATCTTTGATCTCAAAATCAAACTGACGTGGGGTACCCCAACGACGCACTTCCTGATTAAAGGAATCGTCAGCACCTAAAGGAACCGACTCATGAGGTAAGTTAGGGATAGTTAAGGCGATCTCGTTGATCTCCTTTAACACGGCATCCTGCTGCTTCTTAGTACGATCGAGCTCATCGCCTAAGGTGCTAACCTCGGCCTTGATCTTATTGGCTTCCTCTTGCTTGCCCTCGCGCATAGCCTGGCCAATAGCCTTAGACTTGGAGTTACGCTGAGCTTGCAGATCTTGGGTACGCACCATCAGATCCTTTCTCTGCTCCTCAAGCTGAGCTAACTTCTCCACGTCGAGGTTGTAATTACGAGTGGCTAAAATCTCTTTGGTTTTAGCTAAATCGGTACGGATATATTTAGAATCAAGCATGACCAGATCGCCATTTTCAGAAACTAAGAAGGCCTCAAGCAGATAAGGGTAAAGCAGGCATAAGCTTTACAGAGCTGCTACTCTGAGGCCAGAGCAGCAAGTGCATTTCTATGCGTCCCCGTTGCAAATCACCGCCTCGCATACACCAAAGCAGTGCACGGATCGCATATACACCTTATTTGCTTCATGACAAGTTGAAAATTTTAACACGAATCAGGGCAAGATACTTGTTTTTGCTTTGCTGCACTAGGCCATTTCACCATACTTTGAGCAAGCGTTATAAGGGCAACATGTTGACATCGTCAATAAAAAGCAATAAATATGGTGTATCCACATTAACATTGACCCCATCGAGCAGAGGAATTATCAGGCCCACACCTAAGCGCTTTTTGAACGCTAATGGCATGCTTGGCTGGCAAGTTTGGCATATAAGTGCAAACTCAAAGGAGTTTATGGAAGATTAGGATGGCAACTACAAATATCAATATTCGCATGGACGCAGAGCTAAAGCGTCAGTTTGAAGAGTTCTGTGATGATGTTGGCTTGACAATGACAGCGGCCTTCACTGTCTTTGCGCGTAAGGTTGTGCGGGAGCAAAAAATTCCCTTTGAAATCAGTGGTGATATACCAAACGCTCAGACCATTGCGGCAATCAAGGAAGCGCAGCGCATGAAGGCCGACCCTAGCCTTGGAAAGACCTATACCGACGTTGATCAAATGATGGATGAGTTACTTTCCGATGAGACATAGCGTAAGGCCAACCACACAATTTCGTAAGGATGTAAAGCGCTTGAAAAAGCACGGCTTAGATATGTCTTTACTGAAAGCTGTGGTGAAAAAGCTGGCAGCTGGAGAACCGTTGCCAGAGAAAAACAGAGATCACATGCTTTTTGGGGATTTTGCGGGCTGTCGAGAGTGCCACATTACCCCATATTGGCTGATGATCTACGAAATCTACCAGAACGAATTACTCCTATATCTAACGAGGACAGATCCTCATAGCGAGATATAGCAAAGTGCACTGCTCGCATCTTAAGGCAGCTGCCTCCTCCCAAATCCCATTCCTGCACCTACTCACTCTGAACCCAACTTATCTGCCGATGCGCCTGCAAATGCAGGTGCAGCAGGTGCAAGTGCAGGTGCAGACGCATCCTGCACTATCTCTGGGCCATTTCCACCCAACCTACCAGCGCTAACCGCCGTATTGCCCACAGCTGGGTTGGCGTCAGTTTGCGCTGACGCGGCTCTAGCCGCCGCAATCTCACTAGTCTCCGCGCTCAGCTGCTGCTCAGTAAACAGCTCCGGATGGTAGTGCTGTAATTGCGCCTGCATTTCCACTGCATGGTGTGGCGGATAACGCTGCTCCTCAGGACTGGCTTGCGCATCGCGTTGCTGGAAATAAGCCTGCATCTTTCCTAGGTAGTCCTCGTACCCGCGCCCTGATGGGAAATAGTAGCGACGGCCATCGAGCTCTTCTGGCAGGAAACATTCACCTGCCGCATAGGCATCAGGATAATCGTGGGCATAGCGATAACCCCGATGATACCCCAAGCTCTCCATTAACTTGGTTGGTGCATTGCGCAAATACAGCGGTACAGCAAAAGATGGCAAAGTCGCAGCGTCTTTACGGGCTTGATTAAAAGCCACATACAGATGATTGCTCTTTGGCGCTAAAGCCATATAGACTGCGGCCTCTGCAATAGCACGCTCACCTTCGGCTGCGCCGACACGATTAAAGATATCCCAAGCATTGAGAGCAATCTGCATCGCTTGCGGATCAGCAAGTCCCACATCCTCAGTGGCAATAGCCAAAATACGACGAGCTACGTAAAGTGGATCTCCACCTGCCTCTAAGATCCGCGCATACCAGTACAAGGCAGCATCAGGATTGGAGCCACGCACTGACTTGTGAAAAGCAGAAATCAAATCGTAGAAAGCGTCACCGCCTTTGTCATACTTGATCAAACGCCGTCCAGCTACGGCCCCTACCATGGCATAAGTAATGACCTTTTGCCCATTAGACATCTCGGCGGCATCATCAGCCAGCATCTCCAGCGTGGTCAATAAATGACGGGCATCACCATCAGCCAGCTCAATTAAGGCCTGACGCACCTTGTCATCAAAGATCAGCTTTTCTTTTTGCAAGCCACGAGGCGATCTTAAAGCCCAATCTAAAAGCTTTGAGAGCTCATCTGAGGATAAAGGCTTAAGTACAAAAACACGGGCACGTGATAATAGGGCCGGATTAACCTGAAAAGACGGATTTTCTGTGGTCGCACCAATAAAGGTAACTGTACCGTTCTCGATATAAGGCAAAAAGGCATCTTGCTGCGCCTTATTGAAACGATGTACCTCATCGACAAGCAAAATAGTGCGGATCCCATTGCGCTTACGATCTTGCGCCCGCGCAATAGCATCACGGACATCTTGAATACCAGCAGCAACAGCAGAGATCTGCTCTAAGTAGGCATTGGTACTACGAGCAATCATAAAAGCCAGCGTAGTCTTACCAACACCAGGCGGCCCCCAGAAGATCATGGAATAACAGCGGCCATTCTCTATAGCCTGACGTAAAGGCTTGCCTGGGGCTAATAAGTGACTCTGACCAATGTACTCATCCAAATTGCGTGGACGAAGTCGCGCTGCTAATGGCGCAAAAGGATCATACTCAGCTTGCTCATCTACCAGCGCGGAGGCACTAGAGCCAAGCGCTCCGACTTCAGCTGAGCTCGCCACCGACGCAGCTTTAGATGCAGCTGCTGACGCAGCCGCTGGGGCGGCCGTATTGGCTGTAGCAGAGGCAGTTGCTGGGGCAACTGATGCAACTGATGCAGCCGGTGCTGGCTGCACGCTCGAGCGAGTGCTAGAGCTAGTGCCAGAGCTGGTACGACGGGAGTTATTTAATTCTGTGTCAAACAAAGAACCTTGTTTTTCCATTAACCACACTTCTCCCGTCTCTTAACTCTTAACGCATGTCGTCCATCTCAACATCATCTGGCAGCGCAAAGTCAAAATCACTGTCTTGGGCACTACCCTGCTGCTGACTAAACAGATAGAAATTGCTATTGCCATCATCCATACGAATGATCAGAGACTCTAGCAATTGATAGCTCTGTCCCTGCTCATTGGTGTGCTCGCCCTCAGCAAAGGCAATAGTCACGCTGCGGATATCCTGTACCTCGTGCGGAATGAGAGTAAAACGATTGTCACTCTGAGCCACACGGTACTCATTCCACAAAGACTCGTCCTTGCTAGTCAGCAACAGCAAAGGATTAGACAGCGAGCGATCTAAAGCAAAGATAGAAACCTGATTGACGGCCGCATCGTAATAGTAGATGTCGCCTTGGTAGGTATAGAGTGCCAGCTCATCTGGAGAGGTGGTGTGCATCATGAAACGATCTGGATGCTGCAAATAAATACGCCCCTCAGATTGAGAAAGCACCTCTTCTTGGACATTAGTTACTACTTGCTTAAAGTCAGCACTAAAGCCAGGTAAGGCTTGCAGCTTGGAGCGCAGAGTTTGCGCTGCTTCTTGTTCTGCGGCAGCTGGAGTTGCTGCCTCTGCTACAGCAGGCGCAATAGCAGTTGTAAGCACGCCCACAGGTGCTAAAGCTAAGATTGAGCCCATAAGCACAGCCTTAGCCATTGATGTTACTTGATACCCTAAGCTTCGAGGTTGAGCTTGCACTAAAAGCACTCCTATTTTTCCGAACTCCATAAACAAGGTCTATTCTATCGCCCAATCCTTAGTCTCTAATGAGGCCTATAGGGGCTCTGCCCAGTGCTGCGACAGGCCGTCACGGCCTGCCACAGCGCCCGTCAGGGCGCTGTCATAGTGCCATATGGGCACTGTGACAGCACTGTGACGGCACTGCCTTGGTTAGTCGATAATGCCTTCACTAGTGAGCTGCTTAAAGATCTTCTTAGCTCGAGGATAGCCCACACCCAGCTCCGTCTGTAAGTCAGTGATCGTTGGCAGCTTATTATGGGAATCCATATAAGAGCGCACCAGCTCTACAGCCTGATCAAACTTAACATCCAGCTCTTTGGTCTTCTCCTCATCCTTTGGCTCTTTTTCCTCTTCAGGTACAGCGATCACATCCTCCAAGTACTCTGGAGCACCGGCCTTTTGTCGCCAAGCATCAACCACTGCCTTCACATCATCATTGCTCGTAAAGGCACCGTGAGCACGGGTTGGCGAGCTTGCGCCAGTAAACTTGTACAGCATATCGCCATTGCCCAGCAACGTCTCAGCACCCTTATCATCCAACACAATGGTCGAATCCAAGCGGCTTTGCACAGTAAAGGCAATGCGCGATGGGAAGTTAGCCTTAATCATACCGGTGACTACTTCCGAGCGAGGGGTTTGCGTTACTAACACTAAGTGGATACCAGCAGCACGCGACTTAGCTGACAGACGGGCAATCAGACTCTCAGGAGTGTTCTCCTTATCTTTCTTGCGTCCGCTTTGTGCCATTAAGTCCGCAAACTCTTCTACCACCACCACAATCCATGGCAGAGGCTTTAAGCTCTGTGGCACTGGGCCCATTTCAGCCGTCCATAGAGGATCAGGCACGCTCTGACCTTGAGCTTGCTTACTACGGATCAGCTCATTGTACTCAGAGAGCTTACGTACACCTAAAAGCGACATGAGCTTGAAGCGGCGCTCCATCTCCTCAACACACCAGTGCAAGGCAATTGGAGTCTTTTCCGCCACATCCGTGATCACTGGGGTGATCAAGTGAGGCAGATCCTTGTAAATAGAAAACTCTAACTGCTTTGGATCCACCAGAATTAAACGCAGCTCAGCAGGCGAGCGCTTGAGCAGCAGGGAAATTAACATGGTGTTAAGACCTGCTGACTTACCAGAGCCTGTAGTACCGGCTACCAGTAAGTGTGGGGTTTCAGCCAGATCTTTCACCACTGGAGTACCCACTACCGAAGCACCTAAGCACATTGGTAACGAGGCCTTAGTCTCTTGGAACTCACGGCTGGTGACCATGTCGCCTAAGGTAATAAACTTACGCTTTGGATTTGGCACCTCTAAGCCCACATACGAAGAGCCATCAATGAATGGCACCACACGTACATTGGACACGAGGAGGTTACGACAGAGCTCTTTATCAATAGAAGAAATAGCAGAGCTCTTCACGCCAGGCTTGAGATCCAAATCAAAACGGGTGATCACTGGGCCTGTAATGTAATCCGCTACCGAAGCCTTAACGCCAAAGGAGTGCAGCACAGAGTTAATGCGCTCTGAGGTCTTGTTAAGATCATCAATGGTCATTTCTACATGATCATTGGAGCGGGCCAGCATCGACAGCTCTGGACGCCACGAATCGTAGTTGTGGCGTGGCACTGAGCACAGCGACAGGCTCTTAGGAGCATCAAAGCTCACTGGAGCTGCTTGCGGCACACCGGCCATATAGCTTGGCAGATTACTGCTCGAGCTATTGTGAGCCCCCATAAAGGCATTACCAGCCGTTGGAAATCCCACACCGCTTGCGCCATGAGCTCCCATTTCATGAGCACCCATTCCATGAGTACCCACAACACTGTCACTCTCATCTTCATCTAAAAGCTCACGGGCCATAGCCGCTGCACTATCAGGCAAGCCGTCCGTGAAGCGATCTTCTAGATCTGGCACATCCTCAATTGGCACAGGCTCCACCGGAGCAGCGCCCGCCCCCATTGGCTCACTGTCTTCAACAGTTGCTGTCTGACCTGCAGGCACAGTCTGGCCTGCAGCAGCAGGCGCAGCTGCCGCCATGGCTGCATTCTGACCTTGCAGCGCAGCTGCGGTCATATTAGGCATCATGCCTTGAGCAGGCATGCCTTGGGCAGGCATGGTCATACCCTGATTAGTCTGCAGCTGCTGCATCTGTTGCATCTGCTGTAATTGCTGCATCTGTGAGTACATCATGTTCTGCGCATTAGGCACCATCTGCACATATTGGCCATTGGGCAGCTGCACCAATTGCGGCATATTCTGCATTGGCATGTTGCCCATTGGGTTCATGGCAGGAGCCATGCCCATGTTAGGGCTCATGTTCTGATACATCATGCCATTCTGCATCACAGGCATGTATTGACCATTAGGCATCTGCACATACTGCACTTGCTGTCCATTAGGCATGGTTTGATACATGGTCTGTGGGCTTTGCATACCACGATTGGCCATATTCATCATTGGGTTCATGAGGCTACCATTGTTAACCTGCATGCCCCCTTGATTAAAGACAGCCTCTGCGCCTTGTACCTGAGCTACAGCCTCAGGCTCGTCTTCAGAGTCAGACTCAGACTCATCTGCGTCTTCATCGTAGTACTCATCATCGTCAACGTCGTCAGACTCTTCATAGTCATTAGCGTCGTCGCCATCGTCGAGCTCTTCAGTATCTTCAGACTCGTCTGACTCGTCTGAGTCATCGTACTCCTCAGCGTCATAGCTCTCGGCACTGACCTCAGGTTCAGCTTGCACCGCAGTAGTCTGCTCAGAGTCATTGTCTGCCTCAGTCTCTGCTTCTGGCTCTGCAACAGGGGCTGGAGCTTGGGCTGGAGCCTCGGCGTTATCTTGCTCATAAATAGAGCTGAGCTCACCACTGCTTAAATGACCACCTGCTGGATTAGCCTCTTCGTTTGGCATAGGAATAAAAGCAGGGGTGAGATCGCCTACCTCATAGGTTTGTGGCTCATGAGCACCGAAGTTATTAAAAGCGATAATGTTATCGTCTTTTTCACTTTCGCTCTGAGCACTATCACCTGCCGTGACCTGCTCTGCTGACACCGCATCAGCTGCTGCTGGTGCTACAGGCTGGGCACTGGCATCATGGGCAGCGGCCTCAGCTTCGGCCTTAGCTTGAGCCAGCTGTGCAAAGTTAAACTTTTGGGTACGTACTGGTGCTTGGGCCAAATGGGTAGCACCTGTTACAAAGTCATCTACACCATCGGCATCAATACCTGCCTGACCCGACAAGCTCTCATCTACAGTTCCAACCTGCTGGCCCTGACCAAAGTCATAAGAGTGCTGTGGCTGATAGAGGCTTTGCTCGCGCTTCTTGCTCTCTTCTAAGTAATCCGAAAATAGGTTTACGGTTACAGGGCCATCTTGCACTTCACCAGCTTGCTGCGCATTGTTACGGGCTACAGCGTATTTTAAGAAGTCATCATCCTCATCACTATCCACTGCTGGGCCACGGGTAATAGTGGTGTGCTGATTAAGCTCAGGACGGCTTAAATGAGAGTCTGGAGCGCCACTACCTTTTTGGATGTGAGTATTACTGGTAAAGCTATCGCTGTCTTGCTGTAAGGCATCACTTTCTAGCTCTTGCTCAATAGCAGGGTCATCACGTACTGGCAGATCGCTCACCTGCACTGAGGTGATCACACTCTCAGCAGCTAAACCGGCATCGGTAGCTGCACCTGCAGCTACACCAGCAGCTGCGTCAGCAAGGCCTGCTACACCAGCAGAAGCAGCAGTAGCTGCTGTGGCTGCCGCTGCTGTGGCGGCAGCGGCGGTCGTGGCAGCGGCCGTAGTAAAGCCTGCATCTAAGTTCTCATCATGGGCATGGCGGCTAGTGAGAGATGAATCAGTGACGTTTTTCAGCTCTGTTGCCAAGCTCGATAAGGCAGCAATGATAGCTGACTCTTTAGACTCGCGCTGAGCAGCAGCCTCAGCTTCAGCCTTGGCTTTTGCCTCAGCGGCTAAACGAGCCTCTTCCTCAGCTTTGGCTTTAGCCTCAGCTTCAGCGGCCAAACGAGCTTCTTCCTCGGCTTTAGCCTTTGCCTCTGCTTCAGCAGCTAAACGGGCTTCTTCCTCAGCTTTAGCCTTGGCCTCAGCTTCAGCAGCTAAACGAGCCTCTTCCTCAGCTTTGGCTTCAGCCTCAGCGGCTAAACGGGCTTCCTCTTCGGCCTTGGCCTTGGCTTCGGCCT
>DXEV01000091.1 GCA_019114785.1 Candidatus Anaerobiospirillum pullistercoris
AGATACTTGAGCTGAAAATGGCCGTCGCTATAGCCTTGGATTTGGGCGATGGATGTGACATGACGCTCTTGTTTGCGCTCAATCTGCACAATAAAGTCGATGGCCGAAGCTAAGGTCGGTTCAATTAAGCGGGGTGCCGCTGGGTGACGGGAGATCAGTAAAGTCAAACGCTGTAAAGCTTGCTGAATTGATCCTGCATGGATGGTGGCTAAGCCGCCACGATGACCAGTGGAAAAAGCATCGATCATGTCTAAGGCCTCAGCTCCACGCACCTCGCCGACAATGATGCGATCGGGGCGTAAACGCAGTGCAGAGCGCAGTAACGTCGACATATCGACCGTATCTGAGGTGTAGAGGTTAAGATGGTTCTTATGGCTTAATTGCAGCTCGGGCGTGTCTTCGATGGTGATCAAGCGCTCATAGGGATTGATTTCGTTGATTAGTGAGTTCACTAAGGTCGTTTTACCGGATCCGGTTGCGCCGCTCACGATGATGCTGCGTTTATCGTTGATGGCGTGATTTAAGATGCTGGCCGCCTCCGAGGAGAGCACATGGTTCTCTACTAAGAGCTGCAGGGGTAAAACAATGTGATTGTGGCGACGGATCGAGAATACTGGTGCGCTCACCAGTGGTGGTAATAGACCTTCAAAGCGTGAACCGTTGTACGGGATCTCTCCTGAGAGGATCGGGCATTTGAGGTTTAAGTCTTTATCCATGAGGGTGGCTAAGGTACGGATCACGCTTTCAGCTTCATCACGGCTTAAGACACCGACTTGCTCCATATGGGCAAAGTTACCGTCGACAAAGAGAGAGCCATCACTGTTGAGCATGATCTCGTAGATCCCATTGTCGCTGAGAGCCTCACCCACCACAGGGCCGAAACGCTCCATTAAAGCCGCATAGCCAGATTGGTCGTAGGCGTTTTTAAATTCGATGTTGTTAGTCATGATTACTCTCCCCAAAAGAAGTAGCCGTAACGTAAAATTCCGAGTCCGCGCTAGAGTTGGTATTTGATTAATTACCAGTCAGCAAAGGATCGGTGCTGACTGGTAACACAGAGTGAATCCAAAAATCTCTCAATGACCTCACTATAAACACGCGGGAGAGTGATCATGTTCGTCACTGTTCATTCACACGCGACTAAGGCGTGACAGGCGCATACTTTCGTAGAAAATTTTTTTGCCCTTATTAAATTGTTGTTTGGTATTTGCTAATTTTCTGTGGTATGCGCTGATAAATACCTAGGAAAAATCAGGCTTTATTTAGATAAGGTGCAGGATAATTTTGTGTTTCTAAAAATACGTATAATTAGTTCCGGTGTTGTAAAAAACTAGTATAGAGCAACAAATTAGTCGGATAATGCTGCTCAGCTGCTTTGCATTTTTCTCAATCCAGCATTGCTGCAATGTGGCAAAAAGTGACGTGAAGGCAAGCTGTGGGCTATAATTTTGCAAAGCAAACATGTAAGGCCAAAAAGCTATGCTGTGTTTTTGGCTGTGAAAGCTCTCTGTGAAGATAGCTTGTAGTAGGTCATTTCAATTTTCCTTAAGGAAGCTGCACCTAAAGCCGAGCTGCTGTTTTCCTGAGTCTGTTACAAGTGCTTTGTGCAGACCTGTTCAAGGTGCGGTCATGCGCTCAACACTGATTTGAACACGCGCTGAATCAAAAGAGCTAGAGAGCTAGATAGCTTAGGAGCTTGAGTTTAGCTTTGCGCTGCTCAGCTCAGCTCTGCTCAGCTTGTGCTAAGCATGAAGTGCTAAGCTTAAAGGCGGTGGTGTTTGCTAGACAGTGGTCGCAAAAGAAGAAAGGAGTTTAAGGTGCAGGTCAACAAGTATGTGCCTTTAGGTGTTGTGGCCTTGTTGGGGGCTAGTGTGCTGTGCACTCCAGCTTGGGCCGACGAGGCATCGTTACAAAGACAGCTTGATGTGCAACAGCGCACCTTGCTGAACCAGCAAAATCAGATCTATCAATTGCAGCAGGATGTGAATGCCCTGCGTAATGAGATCGCTCAGCTGCGAGGCCAAGGTGTGGGCGGTGTTTCAAGTAGTGTAGCCGCTAATGCTGCATTGCCTGCTGCTAACAATTCTCGCGTCGTCGATGTCAATGAAGCCGGTTCTGGCCCTGTTACCCCTATGGGTAATGACAATATGGCCTTAAATCAAGGAACTCCCCAGCCAGCTGCCAGTGCCGCTGCTGCTAATGTCCTGCCTGGTGTGACCCCTGAGGCTCAGGCTGCCTACAATGCTGCTTACGCTAAGGTGCAGCAAAATGATTTGAGCGGAGCTCAAACTGCTTTTAAGCAGTACGTCGAGACCTATCCAAACAATACCTTGACGCCAAATGCTTGGTATTGGTTAGGTCAAGTGCAGTATTCGCAGGCTATTTATGATCAGGCCCGTTTGAGCTTCCTCAATGTGGCTCGCTATAACCAATCGCAAAAGCGTCCTGATGCTCTCTATAAGCTGGGCATGATCAGCAAGTTTATCGGAGATACGGATAAGGCTGCTCGTTACTTCCAGCTGGTGCTCCAGTCCTATCCAAATGACGCCGCTGCTACTTTAGCCAATCGTGAGCTGCAGCGCCTGCAAGGCCAATAGGCCCTGTAAGGTCAATAGGGCCTGTAAGGCCAATAAGTCCTAGACCTCACCTCACTGTCTCTTTTATGCCTGACCTCAGTGGGTATATGCCTCCTGAGGTTGACCATGGCAGAGATAGCCGCAATGGGCAGGATCAAAGAAGCTGCTTTTTGCGGTATTATTTTTGTCATTTTGGGTCTTACGATGAGCGCTCTGGGTGAAAGCAAAGCTCATGTTGCCGCTGTTGCCGCGCCTTGTTTGGCACCATTGGTGCTCGTATCGTGAGCTGGGGATTGAGGTTATCTCTGACCAAATTTAATGAAAGATCGGGGGTTTGCGGCGCAAGCAAAACTAGATGTAGGGACAAAGACGAGAGACTTGCTGGTCTCTGTTTTTTAGGGCATAAATTGCCCTCTGGCCACTAAGATGGTCGCCAGAAAAGCCAAATAAGGAGTGGAGGCGAGAGATTTTGAGAAAGGTATGCTTCTCATGACCAGTTGGTATGACAGGAGTGGCATAGGAGGGGCCTAAGGTGAATATGGCGTCTTGCGGCGCAGTGCGGTGCAGCCAAGTGCAGCTTGGCATAGCTTGGCGCAGTGGATGCGGCGCATGTTGCTTTAGGTGAGACAGTTTCTTGCGATTTTGGGATTACCTTGATGAGAATAGGCACATGGATTCGGGCTTTTTTCGGTGCGGCTTGCAGCGCTAGCAACCAGAGTAAAGCACATGCTACCTATACTTTGGGCCTTAAGGCCTTAAGTACGTCGGGGGTATGCTCTCAACATTGCGGCTCGCTTTATCACTTTTTCCCACGCCTTTTCCGTGCTCTGTGCCTGAGCTTTGGTCTGCTTGTGGGCGTGTCTTTGCTCAATGGTTGCGCCAGCGACAATGATTTACCCGAGCATGAGGTAACAGTAAAAGATCCTGTGTCTTTCCAAGTCGAGGGTATCAGTGGAGAGCTGCGTACCAATGTGGAAGCTCACTTGAACAGCTTGGCTGTGATCTCCAAACAGCGTGTGCGTTTCTATGTACGTGAGATCACGGAAAGTGCTACTAGCGCTCTGCGTGCCTTTGGTTATTACCACCCAAACATTGAGGTTAAGCTGCCGGATAAGGACAATGCCACAGATCTCACTGTGACTGTCCAAGTTGATGCCGGTAAGCCTCTTTATATCCGTAACTACACGTTAGAGATCTTAGGCGAAGGTAGCGAGTATAAGGTCTTCGACGATATCTTAAAGCAGAGTCCATTGAGCTCGTACAAGATCCTCAATCATGGTCAATATGAGGATCTGAAGCAGCAGATCCACGATCAAGCTCTGTCGCTGGGTTTCTTTGACGGTAAGTTCATTTCTTCGCGTATTTTGGTTTATCAAGACCAAAACATGGCTGATATCGAGCTCATTTATGACAGTGGTGTGCGTTATCGTTTTGGCAAACTCTTGATGGATGAGGAAACAGCTAAGCTTTTGACGCCAAGTAAGAGCTTGCAGCCTTTTGCTGAAGGAGATTACTTCTCCACCAAGCTGGTGAACTCCTTTGTGCAGGCGATGAATCAGACTGGCTATTACAACGCTGTTGACGTGCGACCTGTGGTGGATCAGCTTTACGATCAGAAAGTGCCATTAGAGGTGCATTTGGAGCGCCGTGCGAACAATAATGTGCGTTTAGGTCTGGGCTATTCCACTGATGAGGGCCCACGTGTCCTGATGGAGTGGAATAAGCCACTTTTAAATGCACGTGGTGACTCTTTTACCAGCTTAGCTACGCTGACACCAATTACCCAAGATGCGCAGTTGGTGTACAAGATCCCACGTAAGAACCCTAATCTCGACTATTACACGATCAATGCCTCACAAGAGCACATTGATTTGAACGATACCAACTCCAATCGCTCCCAGCTTGCTGCGCACTATATTGCCAATGAGACCGGTGTCTGGCGTCGTGACTATGCGTTGCGTCTTGAGTACGAAGACTACAATCAAGGCAGTGAGACAGGGTATGCCATGAATATCTTGCCAGCCTTGCGTTTGACCCGTCGTGAGAGCTCTGGTGGTTTTGATCCAGCTCGTGGTTATTCTCTGATGCTTGAGGGCTTGGGTGGTTCGCGTATTTGGGGCGAGCACTCCTTTGTCCAAGTACGTGCAACTTATCGTGGCGTGATCTCACCAACCCCACGGACGCGTTTTCTCTTCCGCTTAGAGCAGGGAGCTAACTTTGGCCCTGATGCTGAGGGTGTGCCACCAAGTTTGCGTTTCTTTGCCGGTGGCGATAACTCTATCCGTGGCTTTGGTTATAGAGATAAAGCACCAATGCAATCAGACGGCTCAGGTTTAAAGGGTGCGCGTTATATGACCACAGGAACAGCCGAGTTTCAGTTCCCGATCGGTATAGCCAACTCGCGTTTAGCTGTCTTCCTCGATGGCGGTGTGGCCACAGATGATTATCAGCGCGATAAAGAATTGCTCTGGGGCCCTGGTTTGGGCTATCGCTTCCTCTCGCCTTACGGCATTGTTCGTGTTGACCTAGCCGTGGGTCTTGAGGCAGAGCAAGACAATAACTATCAATTACACTTTGCTTTTGGTCCGGAGTTCTAATATGGCATCGCAGGAGCAGCGCACATCTCGTATCGCCGACCGCGATCCTGGTACCGGTGCCCAAAATGCAGCGCTATCAGGTGGCGACAAAAACCTCCACTCTCGCAAACCACGTCGTGGCATACTGCACACTTTATGTCGTTTGGTGAAATGGACGGTTGCCCTTGTATTGCTGTTATTACTGGCTGTAGGTGGAGCCCTTTATTACTTCATTTTCACCTTAGATGGTGCTCGTACTGCTTTGACCTTAGCGCAAAAGGTGATCCCTCAGTCCATTATCATTGATACCACTATTGAAGGTGGCTCGGTGTATGAGGGCTTGCAGCTGGGTAAGACCTTAGTAGACGTAAAAGACATCGTGGCAATCAATGCCGATGATCTCGTCTTGAAGTACGACTTGCAGCAATTATGGGAGCACAAGCTCTTTAAGGTTTCGCAGCTTGAGAGTACCAATCTTTCGGTGGCCTTAAGTGATCAGATCTTTGCCCCTAAAGAGCAGGTGGAGGAAGAACCAACTGATCCTAATGCCCCACCATTCCGTCTGGTTTTCCCTGTAGATATCGATATAGATCGCTTCTTGGTAAACGGCTTTAACTTCTCTTCCCAGATTGTGGATGTGGATTTAAAAAAGCTGGATGCCGTGTTATGGGCTAAAAGCGACAACATCGGCATTAATGGAGCTGATGTTGACGGTATTACTGTACACCTCAAGAACCAAGGCGATGTCGAGGCTCAAGTGGCTGAGGCCGAGGCGGTAACACGTGCAGAAGAAGCCTTAGCTATTAAGACCGGCGATCAGATCGTAGCTTTAAGTGAGATCGATCAGGCCGTGGAGGCTGTGGTCAGTGCTGCCCAGCATGGTCAGTCGGTGGAAGTGGTGATGCTGCGTGCTCACAATGAGCAACAGGCAGCTCAGACTGAAGCTGAGTTACTGAGCAAAGTGCGTCCAGAGGTAACTGAGCTAAAAGAGCAGTACTCTGATTGGACGGCCTATGCCGATGCCTTAGAGTCGGCCTTGCTCAATGATCTGCAGACCCCAACGCTGGTGAATGAGCGTCCAACTATTCATGTGCCAACAGCCACAGAGTTAAGCGACGAGGACTTTGAGCGCCAGTTGCTGGCGCAAGCTGCCCCAGCTGCTGCTCCAGCAGGTGCAGCTGGTGCAGCTGCAGCTGGTACAGCTGCAGGGGCTGCGGTCAAGGAATTTGGCTCGGGTAACGGTGCAATTGCAACCTTACCGACAGTGGTGTTGCCTTTTAATGCAGTGGTCAAAGACTTTGTGGTAACACAAGGCCGCTACTACATGGATGGCTTTGATACTCAGACTGCGGATCTGTCCTTAGACGCTACGTGGTATGACACTAAACTTGAAGTGCAAAAATTCACCGCCAAGCATGAGCTTGGTGCCGCTGAGATTGTGGGCAGCCTCAATTTTGATCAGTACTTTGACTTAAGTGCCAAGGTCAATGCCCATGGTGCCACTAATGACACCACTAAGACTCTCTTTGAGGGCGTGCTCTACGATCTTTTAGCTAATGCGGAGGTTTCCGGCAATTTAACTGATCTGCGTCTGAAGAGCTCTTTAAGCTTAGGTGGCTCCACCTCCTTAAAAGCTCGTGCTAACGTGCTCTCTTCGGCCTTACCAATGCGCGTCAGTCTGCAAGCTCAAGACTTTAGCTATCCTATTTTTGCTGAAGAGCCACTGGTGAATTTACAGCGTATTAACTTAAAGAGCGCTGGTAATTTAGAAGATGGCGTCGATGTCAGCTTAAATTCGCTGGTGTCCGGTTTTGATTTTGAAAACGTAGCCACAGATCTAAAGGCTCAGATCTCCTATGAAAAGAGCCATATTGACCATCTCGTGATCGATGGCCTCTACCAAAAGGAAAAGTTGGCCGCTAATGTCAGTGGCGACTTCTTCTATGGTGAGATCATGGGCGCGGATGCCAAGATCTACGCTGAGGTTAAAGACGCTGGTTTCTTAAGCCCTATGCTTAAGGGCCCACTGATGATTGATGGCGATCTGGTGGCCTTGCTGAACAAAAAGGAGCAGGGTAAGAGTGCCTTGTCAGTGGCCAGTAAGCCAGTGTATCTGGAAAACCGTATTCCTAAGACGTCAGCTGTGCTCGAGGATTTTGATCCTGACAGCATTGAGGCCAAATTGCTGGCACAAGTGCGTACCACGGGTGAGGCTACAGTGATCACCGGTACCGATGATGCTGCTACTGCGGCTACGGACACCAAGTCCGTAGAGTTGGCGGCTAATGTGAGCAAGGGTGCAGACGCTGCAGCACAAGCAATGGAGCGCATGCGTCAGACTCAAGCTGAGGCCTTGGGCCTAGGCGTGCAATCGATCGTTGATGATCAGGTGGCTTTAGGTAGTAATAACGCTGTGGGCCCAACCCGTCATGAGGCTACTCCTGCCGCTGTGCGCGCGGTGCGTGCCGGTGAGAGCTTAAGCGTGGTGCGTCCTCTGCGTAAACAGCGTCTACTGGCAGGTGGTGTGCCGGATGAGCCTACTGATATTCTGATCTCGCAGAGTGAGTATGAGCAAGCTCTGAGCTTAGAGCCTTTGACTTCTGAGGTCGATGAGCAAGGTCAACCAACATTTTTATCTACCATCTTTAATCAGGATATGCCTGAGGTCATGGCCAATGTGCGCTACCTCAAGGGCGATCTCTACTTTAATGGTCATAAGACCAAGCTGGATGTGCAAAATATCGTGGGTAATTTGCAGCAGGGCTTTAGAGTAGAGCTGTTGGAGGTGACTCAAGCTAACAATACCGTATTAGCCGAAGGCCAAGTCACAGAGCGTGGTGCTGATCTCAATGCCATTGTTGATATTCAGGATTTCAGTACCTTAGTGCCTAGCCTGAAGGGCTCGTTGGTGGCGCATTTGATCAGCTCAGGTTCGATTCATGACCTAAACATTGAGCTGATGGGTAGTGCCCCATTGATCCGTAGTGGCGACATGCGTATTCGCAAGCTGGCCTTTAATTCAGCCTTTAACATGCAGACCCGTGCCTTGAATTTCACGGCTCTGGCCGATCGTGTGCGTTTGGCTAAAGGAATGGCCGCTAATCGTCAGTGCTTTATTGATCTTTCGGGTACTCCACTGCGTCATAGCCTCTCGGCCAATTGCGGTGGTACCACGGCAGCATTTATCAGTGTGGATGGCAGTTTAGATTTAGCCCAGAGTGACTACACTGCGAACTTGATGGAGCTCTATTTATCGACCGAAAATGCTGGTAGCTTGTCGCTCTCGAGTCCGGTAAATGTCTACTTTAACTTCAATGATCAGAGTGGTGAGTTAACACCTGTAGAGTTACGTGGTGAGATCGGTCAGCTCAATGTGTCGCAGACTGCATTCTCTCCTTTCTACACTAAGAGCCATATTACGGTCAGAGAGTTTAACTTAAGCTCACTTAAGGACTTCTTCCCTGATAGTGTGCGCATGACGGTGCCTCTGAATGTGGATGCAGATGTGCTCATTCGTAATGGTGATCCAGATATCACCGTGGCCGTTAACTCAGATGAAGGCGTGATCTACAGCACTATAGGTGCAGGTATTGTCTATGACAGCTTGGATTTAAATGCGCAGATCACTAAGTCGCTGATGCGCACCACCTTAGAAATGAGCTTGCTCCACGACCGTGGTCATATCTTATCTCAGGTGGATATCATTGATCCAATGGGCAAGGGCAGATTAGGTGGCTTCTTTAAGATCGATAACTTTGATCTGGCTACGATCTCTAATATTGGTCAGAGCTTTACCGAGCTCACCGGTTTGACCAATGTGGATATGACTTTCGCCGGAGATCTGTCGCAACCTCTGGTCTATGGCTCCTTTAAATCTAAAGGTACAGCAGTGCCGCGCTATGATGTAGGTCAGATCAATGACTTTGATTTTGACCTGCAATTGCAAGGCAACCATGGTGCTTTGGTAGGTAATGTGGTCTTAAATGGTCAGCCGCTAAAGCTGCAAGGTGATCTGGATTGGTCAGAGGGAGCTAATGGCTCTTTAGTGGCCCAAGCACGTGAGCTGCCAGTGTTCTTAGTAGGCTACGGTATTGCGCGTACTAATTTAGACGCCAATATTACCTTAGGCGAGGTCTTGGATATCAAGGGCAAGGTGGAGATCCCAAGAGCCCAAATCCAAGTGCAAAACGTAGCTTCTTCAGGTGTCTCGGTCTCAGGAGATGAGATCATCGTGCCATCTGAGGGTACTTCGGCCTTAATGCAGAAAGCACCAAGCAACTTTAAGAGTGCAATGGATTTGCAGGTGCATTTAGGTGATGAAGTGCACTTCTCGGCCATGGGCATGGTTGAAGGTCGTCTGGTGGGCGATCTTGCCATTAAGAAAGCTGTGACTGATGCCACTATGAAGGCCAATGGTGAGATCAATATTGTTGATGGCTTGGCCGATGTCTATGGTCGTCGCTTTAACTTTAGTACAGCACGCGTGATCTTCTTTGATGATATTGCTAATCCAAACTTAAACATCGAAGTGTTGGCGGATAAGGAATACTTAGAAGATGACGATGTGGATGTAGGTGTGCGCGTTACGGGCACTGCCAGTGCACCTGATATCAATCTGTTCTCTAAGCCTGCGATGTCGCAGAATGAGATCCTGTCTTATATTCTGTATGGCCATGGCTTGGATAAGAATGTACTGAACCAAGAGTCCAATAACTCCGGTATGTTGCTGGGCTTAGGCATTTCAGGTGTGTCGGGTGTCATGTCATCGCTGGCCTCATCTTTTGGTATGAATAATGTGCAGTTCAATACCCAAGGTTCCGGCGATGATACGCAATTTTCGGTGGAAGGCTATGTCAGTCGGCGCTTAAGACTGTCGTATGGTTATGGTGTGTTCTCCGCAGTAGGTGAGTTTAAGGTGCGTTATGAGCTGATCCAAAACC
>DXEV01000010.1 GCA_019114785.1 Candidatus Anaerobiospirillum pullistercoris
CAGCAGTCAGAACTTGATTACTCATCTTTCATTCCTACAAAACAAGCCGTCAGATTATACCGTTTTCCTCCATCGATTTATATAGAGCCAACCATGATTGCCTTTCATGGTTTTATTCTAAGACATAATGAAAGCGATTAATCTAGACGTAGACGATTTCGCCTGTCGCTATCTTGTTCTCGACGAGATTTGGATCGCTCTTGCTGAATCTATGCTCATCGACATGTATCAGCCACTCTGGAACGTTTGCCTTGAGGGTTTTGGCAACCATGATCCAGGCAAAGGCCGTTATCAACAGCAAAAATCACCTTGGGATTGCATCCACGAGGGGCGTGAGTGGGCCGACAAATTAAGACCTAACAACCTGTCCAAAGAAGAAATTCTCGAGAAGGTCTCTGCTTTCATGCTCAAACACTATGGCTTCTAAGCAAGAGGGATCCTTAGCAGGGTACCTAACGGCCCATATTGTTTGGCATATATTGCTTGCAGCGCCTCGCGCAGAGCAATATGAGGCACTGCAAGCCAACACATGGCCATTGAGCCACTGAGCATAGTGACCAACAGCGCTCTTAGAGCATTGCTCTAAGAGCATTGAGGTGAAGGATTAGCCCCTATCATTTGTGTGGCAAGCGCTCTTGGTGCGATGGGTGGTGCTCTTTCTTGTGCTCTTTGGCATCCTTAGCGTCCTTAGCCTTATCCTTTGCGCTAAAGAAGTCCTTAAGATTCTGCCACCACACGCTATACCATGGGCCATCGTTATTGTTGTTAGCCACAATGTTATTGAGACGTTCACAGATGCGATAGCAGATCGTACCCTCAGTGTCAGAGTCGCCCCAGTCTAAAGTGGTCAATAACTTCACAGCCTCGGTCACATGATTCACGGTAAAGATATGGAACTTACCTGCGGCTACAGCCTTAACCACAGCTGGGCGTAACACCAGCTGCTGCACGCACGAGCTTGGAATGATCACACCTTGTGTGCCAGTAAAGCCATGTAAACGACACACACGGTAAAAGCCTTCGATCTTCTCGTTCACGCCACCTACAGCTTGAACATCACCGAACTGATCCACAGCACCAGTCACCGCTAGATCCTGACGAATTGGGACTCCAGCTAATACCGAGATCACAGCACACAAGCCAGTTAAGCTAGCGCTATCACCATCAACCTCACTGTAGCTTTGCTCAAACACCAAGCTTGCTGACACCGGTAGAGGTTGCTCTGCGCCAAACTCTTTAGTCAAGAAGCCATTAATGATCATCATGGCCTTGGCGTGGATCTGGCCTGCTAACTCAGCTTTACGCTCAATATCGATCACATCACCCTCGCCTCCGGCACGTAAAGTGGCCGTAATTCTCACCGGCTCACCATACTCATAGGAGGTTCCAAGGGTCTCAATCACCGAGAGACCATTGATCTGACCTACTACTGCACCACGAGTGGAGATCAGTAATTGACGATCACGATGCTCACGCAAACTAGACTCAGAGAGGAAGTTGTTACGGAAATCATTAGCGCCTAAGGCCTTAAGCACATGATAGCGTTGTACCAGCTTCGCACCAGCATGGCAGGCATAGGAGTTAGCCTCAAAGATCAGCGCTTGCACCGCACACTCTGGCAGTCCCAGATAACGACGATCACCGCTTAAACGGCAGCAATAAGTTGCCAATAAGGTCAGGGCCTCAGAATCAAAAGGCAACAGTGGCAGCACTTCATCTCTACTGCTTTGCTCTGCTGTGCTTGGCTCAGCTTGGCTTTGCTCGGCTGAGTTTGTCTCTGCCAAGCCTGCATTGTTTTGCTGAGCATAGTAGCTGATCAGCCCTGCGACTGTATTCAGGGCACCAACAGCCGAGAACTCCAACACGATATCTGTATGCAGAGCATTGTCGGCCATAGGCCAAATAATACTGAGCTGTACTACATCAGTGGCATCACCGGTTAACACCAACTTTAAGGCAGGATTCTGCCCTAAGCATGCCTCTAACATGCCCAACCACTTAGGATGGTCAATCAAATGCACACAAGGCATAACCACTACATTGAGCTTATTGTCTGGGCAAGCGGTAACTAAACCATCTTCTTTGTCGTTACCAAAGAGCTCAAACTTAGTTGGTGCATAAGCCACCGTTGGCTCAGGGCCACCTACTTCACGCACCAGATCTACAGCTGTATTGATGCTATCGATACTACTGCTCGAGCACAATACCAGCATGCGCTCCTGACGATGCTTCAACAGCGCGCGCATGGCATTCTTGGCACGAAGCTGTAAGGAGGCAAGAGAGCGAGGTTTTACTACAGCAGAAGTTAATAACTCTGGCGCAGCATCGGCTGTGGTGGTCGCTGAAGCAGCATCTGTAGTGGTACCGCCATCGGCAACGTCAGCGCCAGCTGACGTAGCGGCAGCACCAGCTGACGTAGCGGCAGCACCAGCTGCAGTGGCAACAGCACCGGCTGACGAGGTGTCAGCGGTAGCGTCAATGCCAGCTGATTTGTCAGCGGTAACGGCAGAGACAGACTCAGGAGAGGCTGGAGTTTGAGTTGACTTACGATCAGCTACCAGCGGCGTAAACTGAGGATAGAGATCCTTTTCCTCTAACATGAATACGCCTGCGATCGCCTCGGATAAAGTGCCGTCTTGATGACGAAAGCTAATCTTTTGCAAGGATGACCTCATAGATGCCGTCGAGTTGACGATAGTGCTCGCCTAAATCAAGGCCATAACCTACGATAAAGCCCTCACTTAAATCAAAAGCTCTATAGGCAATGTCTACCTCGACCTGACGACGCTCACGCTTGTCAATGCAGACTGCGATCCTGACACTGTTGGCCCCCAGCTCGTACACGTGCTTGACGATCTCTTTCATGGTGAGACCTGTGTCCACCACATCCTCAATTAAAAGCACGTCCTTACCCTTGACGTCCAGCTCTAAGTCTTTGATGAACTTAACCTCACCTGAGCTCTGATCACTATTGCCATAGGAAGAAGCACGAATGGTATCAATCACCATCTCACGATGATCGATAGCACGAATCAAGTCAGCAAAGAAAGGGATAGCGCCCTTTAAAATGCACACGCAGCACAGATCTTTGTCTTTATAGTCACGTGAAATTTCTTGACCTAAGGCTTGTACGCGCTCCTGCAATTGCTCCTTAGTAAAGACAGGAACTAATTCTTTAACTTGAAGCTCTGCCATGACTTCTCCTTGCACTCAGCTCCACGAGACCGCAAGCCACACCTTTGTAGCAGCTTGCTAGCTTAACTACGAAGTGCTCTTGGGGCCTCAGCACCTTAGGCAGCTGTGCTGCCTCAGAGTTTTTTCTGCACAGGCAGGACAATACCCGCACTGATAAAAATTGCTCTATTATACGCATTGCAAAGGCTTAATACCATGTGCCTGCGTTGCGAAAAAGCCAATTT
Source organism: Candidatus Anaerobiospirillum pullistercoris (assembly GCA_019114785.1). Classification (GTDB taxonomy): domain Bacteria; phylum Pseudomonadota; class Gammaproteobacteria; order Enterobacterales; family Succinivibrionaceae; genus Anaerobiospirillum; species Anaerobiospirillum pullistercoris. Next base: position 3,420 of record DXEV01000010.1, read on the forward strand.
TGCCCCTAGGCTTTTCCCACAAAACAAGCACCAAGCAATAATGCCATTTGGCCTCAAAACAACGACGTGCTATGCTTACAGCAACATGGTCGTATGGGCATCAGCCTATGCCTGTAGGCATTAGTCTGCAATGTTCAGCTAAAGCTCATATTGGCCTCAAGCACTCATAAGGAAAGGAGGACTCTATGCTTTCCCTCTCGCGTGTAGCACACACACTGCTCCGCACCGCAGCTCCTGTATTTATCGCCTCCACTGTAGTTACTGCCACCAGCTCTATAGCTTTAGCAGCTGATAATGCCAGCGCCTCTACGCCTAATATTCCTCACCTTGAGCGTATCGATCCACTCTATCGCCCTTATGCGGCGATGATGATTGGCGACTACAGCAATGATGAAGCTGTAGCCAAAGCCAATGCCGAATTTGCTAAGGTAGCCCTCTTCACCACCATCGTCCCTGAGCTGATTAAAGTCAAAAACGAGCAAGACGGCTTTGAGGTAGAGGTAGCAATCTACAAACCACAAAAGTGCGCGCAAAATACCCCTCAGTGCCCTGTATTTGCTTACGAGCCACAATACACCAAAGCAGATCCATCAGATGCCACCCATCCTCTGGTACTCTACAGTCACGCTGGTGGCTTCTTAGTCCGCGCCAACTACTACCTTGCTGACAACTACCAGATGATCAGTAACACCTTACAGGCCGTTGTAGCCGTACCACGTTACCGACTGTCATCTGAAGCTCCTTTCCCTGCTCCTATCATCGATAACTACTCTGCTTTAAGCTACCTCATTGAGCACGCCGCTGACTATGACATTGATCCTGAACAAGTGCTGTTAATGGGCACCAGCGTGGGTGGTGGTATGAGTGTTTCGCTCTCCCTCTACAACCGTGACCACAAAAACTACCCAATTAAGGGCCAAGCTCTGATCTATCCAATGCTGGATTACCACACCGGCAACCCTGACTATGGAGCAACCAGCGAATACATCGGACAGGTCGCATGGGATGCCAAATCTAACGCTTATGCTTGGGAAAAATATGGCGATGCCACCGCTATTGCAGCCTTAAGCGGTCACACTCTGCCTGACGAACATGGCAAGAGCAACGACATCACGATGATGGTAGCTATTCCACCTCATCTGCAAGCTCTAAAGAACTTCCACCATGAGCACCAAAAAGATTCTGCCATCAAAGGCGAGCCTGACTATTTTGGCTATTACTCTCCAAGCATGGCCAAAGACCTCAGCTCGTTACCACCTGCCTTCATTAATGTCGGCGATATCGACCTCTTTGCGCCAGAATCTCTGAAATTTGCTAGCCGCATGCTGGAGTCAGGCAACACAGTAGAAATGCACCTTGTGCCAGGTGTCTACCATTTGTTTGAGTTCCTTGACCCAAACGCCGCTCCAAGCCAGCAATACTACGAGCGCCTGTTCTACTTTATGGATCAGCGTCTGATGGCACCACAAGGTCAAGTCTGGCCTGAGGCTAAGACGGCCAAATAGCACCGCCAGCGGCTCAACAGCCTGCTGGTGCTGACGCTGCACTGGCCAAGACGCCAGAAACAACAAAGCCCTTCCCTAAGGTGAGTCAGGGGTGGGCCTTGGAATTGGGATCTCTAGCCACGCGGCCACACGTTTGGCGTGGCCATTGCCTAGGCTGCTCGGTCTACTGAGGGTGACGGCCAAGACACCTAGAGAGCCAATAATAGCTGTGGCGTTTGTTTGAGCGGCCTCAGCTACTCATCAGGGAAGAGCAGCGCGGCGTTACGCTGCAAGTAGTAGTCATAGAGGAAGTTAGACAAACCACTGATGACCTTCTCACTATTGCGCAAGCTTTGGAGCTCATTATTTGGGATCTCCTTAATGGCAATGATCATGACCACAGTATGCTTGCGATACTTGATCAGGGCCATATCGCTCATTACCGTGCGTCTGTCGGTTTTGGCATCATAGCCACCATCGCCCTTGATGGAGTACACCGAATAGCCTTCGTTATCGTGCAGATCCACCATGATCTTGTTCTTCTTACCAAAGAACTCGATGCTATTCTGCACTCCCTTTTGAATCAGATTGCGATCCAGTGGGTTGAAGTACAGCTGATTTTCCACAATAGCACGGGCATCAGCCGAGAGCTTGCTGTCCTGATTAAAGGCAGCGAGTAAACGTGCACTCTCATACAGTGGTGCCGTGCTTTGTCGTACTAACTCAGGATTAGCAGCGGCATCAGCCTGCAAATGCTTAAATTGCACACGTTTTAAACCTTGCACCCGATCAAACAGCTGTAATGCTGGTAAGGTACCGATATAGCTTAACAGCAGCTTAGAAGCATTAGGATCGCCTTCACCTAAGGTATAGTGCATCAGCTCATTTAAGCTCAATAAGAAAGGATCAGCCGACGAGCGCTTAGGATCCTCTTGGTAGTTGCGATTTAAACGCCGTGAGTAATTCATCATTTCCTCACGGGTCTTCTTATCAAGATTACTACCTTGGTTAGAGCGCATGTATTCTGCAATACCACGACCACGCTCGGCACCTGTGGTAGTTGGCGTTTGCGCTTCGATCACTTCTGGAGACTTATAGCCAATCGCATTAGTTCTGTCTAAATCTCGCACCAGTGGCGATACGATATCCCGACGGATATCCTTAGGCAAGAAAGAAAAGGTCACGGAGCCATTATCGCCACGTGTACTCATCAAACTGGCTACTGCGTAGGCTAAGTGGAAGCTAGTCAAACCTTGCAGAGGGAAATCAGTATTATCTTTGAGGACAATCAAACCAGCGTTATCGAATAAGACAAAGCCGATCGGAGCCCCCACCTGCTTTTCTAGCTCTGCCACTTTTTCCTTAAACATTGGCAAGTCTTCTGGACGATCCACATAGAACACGTCAGTTGTGGTCGGCAGGCTGTTGTAGACCTCATCATGGTGCTTAAAGTCACCAAAGGCCTGAAAGAGATCGCTATTGATCTGGATCTCATACTGCGAGCGGTCATAGCTCTTTAAACGAGCTTCCATCTGCTCGTTTGGGGTCATTTCTTGTGGCAGCTTTTTACCCTGAGCAATACGCTTTTCGATCTCAGCGCGTCTCATTTTCGCCATATCAATGCCACCGGTGATCGGGTCATAGAAAGGCGAGGCTAAAGGATTGATTTTGGTTTGATCCTCAGGAACAGGCACACTGTCTTGGGGAGCAAAAGCAGGGATATCAAAGCGACCGTTACCTTGGGCATGGTATTGGGCATTGTGGCTATAGTTAAAGCCCTCACGAGGGGCTGGCACCTGTAAAGAGCCGTTGCCCATAGGAATAGGCTGAATACCACCGTAGAAGTTTGCTTGCTGTTGTGCAGCGGCGCGCTGCTGTTGAGCTTGAGCTTGCTGTTGAGCTTGGGCCTGCTGCTGGGCACTAAGCTGAGCTTGCTGCTGCGCTTGCAGCTGAGCTTGTTGCTGTGCTTGCAGCTGAGCTTGTTGCTGAGCACGTTGCTGTGCTTGCAATTGGGCCTGTTGCTGGGCTTGCTGTGCCTGCAATTGAGCTTGTTGAGCTTGCTGCTGCGCGGCCGTATTACTTTGTTGCTCAGCCTGACGGGCCTGTCCATGGGCTTGCATTGCAGCCTGACGGGCCTGCATTGCCGCTTGACGAGCACGCTCCACCGCACTCATTTCCGCCCCTGCTGCACTTTGTGCACTCTGAGCTTGAGCCTGCTGGGCTTGAGCTTGGGCCTGAGCCTGAGCTTGCTGTGCTTGGGCTTGGCCAGCGTCTTGGAACCATTCCTCATGATTGGCTAGAGGATTGCCCTGCGTAAAAGATGACTCAGGATACAGGTGCTCGACTTTGAGTGAGTTGGGATCGGAGACGGCATAAGCAGCTGCTGGGTACACTAATCCTAGTGCTAAGCTCACAGCCATAGCCAGCACGCTTGGTTGTAATCGTTGCTGCTTAGCCTTTGTGGCTAAGGTCAGAGCAGCTTGCTCGTGCTCAGAGCTATTGTGCCTCATGAAAAATTCTCCCCTTTCCAACTCCTTTGGGCGGTTCTAAAGTCACGACCTTAGATGAGCCAAGATCTTGATAGCAGCTAGTTTGCGGCCTCATAGATAAATAACGGCTATAGCGGGGCATTCTACATGCCAACTAAATTTTTTTCTTTAAATTTCGCTGAAATTATCCCAAATTTCCCCTGCTGGCAGCGGTGTAGTCGACATCCTGCTGGCCCCAACTAGGCTTTTCACTGCCAGCAGCGGCAACGACGCTGCCGCTGGCGGTACAGCTGCACCACAGGTGCATGAGGCAACGCAAGGG
>DXEV01000092.1 GCA_019114785.1 Candidatus Anaerobiospirillum pullistercoris
CAAGGAGCGTATCGTTAAGATCAGCCACGACCTTGCTATGGAATTAGACGTGCGCGGCTTAATGAACGTACAGCTGGCTGTCCGTGGCGATGACATCTACCTCATTGAGGTGAACCCTCGTGCCGCTCGTACCGTGCCATTTGTGTCTAAGGCTACCGGTCTGCCACTGGCTAAGATCGCTGCCCGTATCATGGCTGGTCAGAGCTTAAAGTCACAGGGTATTACCCATCAGGTGATCCCTCCTTACTACTCGGTTAAGGAAGTGGTGCTGCCATTCCATAAGTTCCCTGGCTCTGACCCAATCTTAGGCCCAGAAATGCGCTCCACCGGTGAGGTTATGGGTACCGCTAAGACCTTCCCAGAGGCTTATGCTAAGGCTCAGTTAGCTGCCAATTCCGAGATTGTACGCAAGGGCCGTGTCCTGCTCTCGATCCGTAATTCGGATAAGGATATGCTGCCTGAGCTGGGTAAGAAGCTGGTTGAAGCTGGCTTTGAGCTGGATGCTACTGGTGGTACCTACAAGACCTTAACCGCCGCTGGTATTAATGTCACCCGCGTGAAGAAGGTATATGAAGGCCGTCCAAACATCTTAGACGGCATCAAGAGCGGTCACTATGATTGGGTGATCAACACTACTGAGGGCCGTCAGTCGGTGCTCGACTCTCGTGAGCTGCGTCGTGGCGCATTACGTTACCACGTCAGCTACTGCACCACCATCAATGCAGCTTTTGCCACAGTGGATGCTATCAAAGAGAATGAGTTCCGCAGCGTCCACTCTATCCAAGAGCTGCACCAGCAGATCAAGGATAGTGAGGTCAACCCTCAGTAATGCGAGCTCACTAATACAGCTACGCTCGCTCGCTCAGCTGAGCTGAGCCAGCTGAGCTAAACACACGGGCTGGAGAAAACTCCGGCCCTTGTTGTTTTTGCGCCCCATACAGAGCGCTCAGGCCCTTTGTGCCCCCTATTTTGCGATGACTTCATGTTAACGCTTGCATCACCTGCAAATATCTGTATAATGAGCGCACAACTTATGCGGATGGATGGCAGAGCGGTTGAATGCAACGGTCTTGAAAACCGTCGAGGATTTACGTCCTCCGTGAGTTCGAATCTCACTCCATCCGCCATAGTTAGTTCTAGTCTTTGGCAACAAGCCGTCATCATTGTCCATCACGGGCAGTCCTCTTTATCTCTTTATCTCTTATTTCCCCATACACCTTTTCTCTCAAGCAACGCACTCGTTCTGTCTCTTGCTGTAGCCTATTGCGCTATTTCGGCCCCATACCCTGCCAAAACCACAATCCAGAGCACCAGCGCAACTCTCTGCACCAAAACCATAGCGCCTATGGATCATAGCTCTTTGGCTGCCCGCACACAGCAGCTGCGCTGCTTCAGCATTCTGCAGGGCCTCTTTCTATTTCCTATGTTTTCCCATGTTTGAGGTCATCGCCCAAACAGCACGCCAATCAATACGCCAGCAATACGCAACGCAGGCTCTCTAACCCTATCTCCCTAAACTCCCTCCCCAACCCCTTCGCTCTACCCTCACCAACACTGGCCGCTGTGACCAAGTCTTAGTGACTTGCCCCATTTAAGGGCTCTAGTGTGATCGCGATCATGCGTTTTACATCAACTTACTTCTTTTTGCGCACTAAAAAACATCGCTGTTTAAAAACACATTCATGACCTAATTCACTGCCATGTCATGGCACTAAGGTTAGAATAGCGTAGTTTTATCCTTTTATAGGCCTTTATATCGCTATATATGGTTAATATCGTGTATTTTTGATAAAAAGTACAATACAAAAATAGCGCACTATTTTTGTGCGTTGTTTTGCCAAAAATAGGCAAAAAAGACAAATTTATGGGGAATTTTGCCCAAATTATTGCCCCAAAAACGGCTAACGCGTAAATTAACGCCATCGACTTCACATGAGATCTGAATCTCAAATACGAGATCTATATCTCAAGGGACTGCTATCAATTGCTTGGTGCTGGGCTTACGCTTACTAAGCTTAGCCGAAAAAGTAACAGCTCCCTCAATATCCAATCAGGAGACTCACCATGTCTTATTCCCAGCAGGTTTTTGATGATCTGTCTGCTCGCTACGCCTACCAACCAGAGTTCTTACAGGCCGTTCAAGAGGTCTTAAGCACCTTACAACCAGCCTTAGACAAGAATCCTGCTTACCAGAAGAATAAGATCTTAGAGCGCATCACTGAGCCAGAGCGCGTCATTCACTTCTTAGTGCAATGGGTTGACGACAAGGGCGAGATCCAAGTCAACCGTGGCTACCGCGTCCAGTTCAACTCTGCCATTGGCCCATACAAGGGTGGTTTACGTTTCCACCCAACCGTTAACGAGGGCGTGTTAAAGTTCTTAGGCTTCGAGCAGATCTTCAAGAACTCCTTAACCGGTACCCCAATCGGTGGTGGCAAGGGTGGTTCTGACTTCGACCCTAAGGGCAAGTCCGACAACGAGATCATGCGCTTCTGCCAAGCTTTCATGGTGCAATTATTCCGTTACATCGGTGCTACCGTTGACGTTCCAGCTGGTGATATCGGTGTTGGTGGTCGTGAGATCGGCTACCTCTACGGTGCTTACAAGCGCTTAACCACCTCCTACGAGGGCGTGTTAACCGGTAAGGGCTTAAACTACGGTGGTTCGCTGGCTCGTACTGAGGCTACTGGTTACGGTACCGTTTACTTTGCTCAAGAGATGTTAAAGGATCGCGGTGATTCCTTAGAGGGCAAGGTTTGCGCTGTGTCTGGTGCTGGTAACGTTGCTATTTACTGCTGCGAGAAGTTAATTCAGGTTGGTGCTAAGCCTGTGACTGTCTCCGATTCTCGTGGCTGCATCTACGATCCAAACGGCATCAATGTTGACGTCTTAAAGCAGGTCAAGGAAGTCGAGCGTGCCTCTTTAACTCGTTATGCTGAGTTAGTCCCAACTGCCCAGTACACCGCTGTTAAGGATTACCCAGAGGGCAAGCATGCTGTGTGGTGTGTCAAGTGCGACGCTGCTTTCCCATGCGCCACCCAGAACGAGCTCAACTTAGAAGATGCCAAGACCTTATTAGCCAACGGCTGCAAGTGCGTGGCTGAAGGTGCCAACATGCCATCGACCATTGATGCCATCAACGCTTTCTTAGCCTCTGGTATCGCTTATGGCCCAGCCAAGGCAGCCAACGCCGGTGGTGTGGCTACCTCCCAGCTCGAGATGGAGCAAAACGCTTCCATGAGCGCTTGGACTTTCGATGAGGTTGACAGCAAGCTGCACAACATCATGATCAACATCTACAAGAACGCCTCTGAGACCGCCAAGGAGTTTGGCGTGGCTGGCAACTTAGTGTTAGGTGCCAACATCGCAGGCTTCCGCAAGGTGGCTGATGCCATGATTGCTCAGGGTGTGATCTAAGAGCTTAGCTCAAGCTAAGCGCAAGCTTAGCTGTTAGCTCAATACCTTTTCCTTTAACCAAAAGCTCTCCTCTGCTGCCCACAACAGCAATCCTCCGAGGAGAGCTCAAAAATCAAAGTGTTGCTCAACACCTCTTTGATTTTTTCTGCCCTAGCCGCAAAAATGGCAGAACCTAGTGAGTGTACGTCCGCAAACGCACACGCACACACAAAAGGCCCTTACGGGCCTTTTTTATTGCCTGCTTGAGCCATAGCTCAGCAAGGCAATAACCTGTCACCTAGTCCCAGCCACTAAGCTCTCCAAATTTTCTTTCCCCCAAATAACTGTCAATCTGATTCGAGTAGTCAACATCAAGCAGCGAAGAGACAAGACTTAACCTAAACAACCTCTGGCGCAATCCAGCTTTGCTACAGTTTATTATAGATAAATCCTAGCTATAACCTTATTTCTCGCCAAAGCTGAAAAAATCTGAGTTTTCCCCAAATGAGTGATCATAATCACATTTTTACTTTCCCATTTTTCGCGTAAACGGCATAAGAGCTGCTATACGTGTGGGAATAAACAGAAATTGGCGTATTTTCGCTATTGCTGGTGCTTGAACTAGAATTTGCGTCTTAACAGCTCTTTTAGTCCAGAGCTGATGCGCCACATGGGATATTGTAGCGTTCTAGATTTACTCTGGCTTGGGCCATTACATCCTGCTTAACGTAACGGTTAACCCTTTAGACTCACACATCACTGCTCTCCTCTGCTGCTCAGCTTTTGCACTGCACGTGTACTATAGAAGAGAAGAGTAAAGCAGTGCGCCTTACTCGGGGGAATATCATGTCTTGGTACCTTAAGTTACCACTCAGAACCAAATTATTACTGAGCTTCATCTCCATTATCGTGCTGACCATTATCATCACAGTAGCAGCGGTTAATTCTATGCGCGACTCACAAAATGTCGCCGATTACATTCGCTGGACGCTAGAAGAGCGATCTGTGCGTATTGCTAACACCAGTAGCGACATGATCAATCTCCAGCACCAAGGCGATATCTTCATGGAGACTATCTACAATGCTCATAGTAAAGGCACTACTCCCCCACGAGGCTTCGATCAACCGGTCAATGAAGCTTTAGTCGAGCTCGCTTCTAGCGCAGAGCAATTACAAGCCTCCCGCTTCCCTGAGGAAATTGGCTTTATTAAAGACAGCGTCAGACAGATCCAAGAGCGCTATCAAACTCTGGTGCAGCCATTACTTTCTGATGGTAAGTACTTTGAGGCCGCTGAAGCTTTCCAACGCAATATTCCAGAGTTCTTCTCGCCTGTCTATACGCGTCTTGACAAGGTACGTAACATCCAAACTCAGGAAGTGATTGACCAATCACGTGTGCTCACCAATACCGCCCCAATGTACGTAGTGATTGGCATTGCTATCTTCTCGTTAGTGCTCTCAATGGCGATTGCCTTCTATTCGGCCTCTTATATTAACCACGCCCTCAGCATCACCATTAAGAACATCGGCTATCTCGAAAAGTCAGACTTTACCCATAATGCCAGCAGCAAGTACCAAGACGAGTTTGGCAACTTAACCACCTCCGTGGAGAACCTGCGTCAGCAGCTGACTAAAGTGATCCGCTCCATTATCGAATCTGCCGACCACGTCAATGAAGTGATGAAAGATGCACAGCAGTCTATTGTGCGTTTAAACAAAAATGCCAATAGCTCTGAAAGTCGCGCTATCAGCATTGCTGCTGCTACCGATCAAATGGTATCCACCACCCAAGACATTGCCCAAAACTGTGACGTAGCTGCTACCTTAGCCCGTAAGACCTCGGACAAGACTGCTGAAGGTAAGAGCCAAGCTCAGCAATCCATTAACATGATCTTCCAGCAAGTCGAACAGACTAAAGCTAATAGCCAGCAGATTGAAGCCATGATCAATCAATCGCGCAGCATTGGTTCTATCGTCAACACCATTGACGAGATCGCTGCACAAACTAACTTGCTGGCCTTAAATGCTGCTATTGAGGCGGCCCGTGCCGGTGAAGCTGGTCGTGGTTTCGCCGTGGTCGCAGATGAGGTTCGTGCTTTAGCTACTCGCACTGGTTCCTCGACCAATGAAATCACGAAAAAGATCTCCTTGATCGAAAGTGATGCCAACAAAGCCTCAGCAACCATGGATCAGTCTGTCGCTGGTATTTCTGCCTTAGCAGATGACACTTCGGTCTTAGAGCATGTGCTCAACGACATCTTTGAGCAGGTGGAAAACGTCACCTCGCAGATCACTCAGATCGCCACTGCTGCTGAAGAGCAAACTACAGCCACCCACGAAATCTCTACCAATATGCAGGAGCTCACTAACTCCAGCCGTGAGGTAGCACAGATCGCTTCTGAGACCCAAGAAAGCGTCAACGTCACCTCCAAGGAGATCGCTAATCTGGTGTCCTTAATGAACAACTTCAAGCTTTAGCACAGCACAACACGGCCACAGTCCATGGGCAAGACACTGGGCTGTGGCTCCACCCCGTGCCCTCGAGTAAGACCAGCTGGCCGCGTCCAGCTAAAAGAAAAGGCTGCTCCCCCACTTTCGGAAAGCAGCCTTTCTTTTGTCTCTTGCATGCTGTCGCATGCTATCGCATGCAGCGTGCTCTTTAAAGCTTATCGAGACCTAAAACCTCATTCATGCTGTATAAGCCAGGCTTCTTCTGGCTCAGCCACTCGGCAGCACGTAAAGCACCGCGAGCAAAAGTAGCACGAGAAGTAGCGGTGTGACCAATGGTGACACGCTCACCATCGCTTAAGAACATAGCCTCATGCTCACCAACCACATCACCACCACGGATGGAATTAATACCGATGGTGCCATACTGACGCTCACCGGTGATACCTTTACGACCTGCTACCATCACGTCCTTTAAAGCCACGCCACGAGCCGATGCTGCAACCTCACCCATAGCTAAAGCAGTGCCGGATGGGGCATCCACCTTATAACGGTGGTGAGCCTCAACAATCTCTAAATCGGCATCCTGCATGATGGCAGCTGTCTTCTTAATTAAAGCCAGCATCACGTTTACGCCTACCGAGAAATTGGCAGCGAAAACGATAGGCACCGAGCGGGCAGTGGACACGATCTTGGACTTACCGTCCTCATCAAAGCCAGTGGTACCTAAAATCACACGGGAGCCATGCTCTTTGGCATAGTCTAAGATGCTCAGAGAGCAATCTGGACGCGAGAAATCAATAAAGATATCTGGTACGGCGCTCAGCTTGTTTACGTCTTCTACTACTTCGCCATTGAAGCCTAAAGGAAGAGGGGTATCGTTCTTAGCGACACCGGAGACAATCTTACAGCCTTCCATTCCTTGGCAGCATTCAAAAATAACATGCCCCATACGGCCCGACAGACCGACGACGCAGATCTTTAGCATGACGCTATCTCCTTTACCCAAACGGACAAATGGCGAAACTTTTTGGCAGTTGCGACAAAACCAGCTTTAGCGTAAAAACGCTTACCGTTGTGATTGAGCGGCTCCACATACAAAACCACACGTGGACAGTGTCGCGATCTAAAAATCTTCTCGCTAGCACGCAATAACGCGGTACCGATACCACGGTGATAAAAGTCAGGATCGATATAAATAGCCTGAATAAACCCGTCTTTACCTGAGGGAGCAATGATGCCAATAAAACCCAGAACCGTATGTCCGGCTACTGCCACCAACACATCAAATTGCCCCGAGAGTAGGCGGTCATACCAGAGTCGCTCTAACTCACCTAAGGAAAAATCGAGAGGCTTGAGACGGCCCTCGTAGGCAGCGGAATCAAGTTCAATGCGGGCTATAGCCCCTAAATCGTCAGGCAACGCGCGCCTAACACTGTAAGATACCACGGTGCTCTCACTCATGGTGCTCTCTCCCATAGTTCCGCACACCTAATTTTTCCCGAACAAAATCGCCCCATTTTAGAGATATTTGCCGATCTTGTCTGTCCAAAACACCATTTTGGCGCAAATTCTAACACTATGCACTATTACAATGCAAAACGCAGCGCTGCACTGTACTGAACAGCACGGCACTGCCAGCACTGCGCAGCACGCAAAGCACGACATAGCTGTGCCAGGGCCATCAGCGCCAACTATGCGCTATAAGTCATGTAGCAGTTCATAAGCGCTCTTACGGGTAGTCTCAGTGATCACCGAGCCACCAATCATGCGCGAGATCTCTTCAATACGGCCATCATTATCAAGGGCACTAATAGTAGAGTTCACTTGCCCATTCACATTGCTCTTGGCTACCACAAATTGGGTATTGGCCTTAGCTGCCACCTGAGGCAAGTGCGTCACCGTAATCACCTGCACATAACGCCCCAACTCTTTTAAGAGCGCTCCCACAGCCGAAGCAGTACGTCCGGAAATACCGGTATCCACCTCATCAAAGATCAGCGTTGGTGTGGACTTCACCGAAGCGGTTAAGACCTCAATAGTCAGCGCTAAACGCGACAGCTCACCACCAGAGGCCACAGCGGATAGCGGCTTGAGATCTTGGCCTAAATTGGCAGAGAACATAAAGCATAGGCGGTCACGACCATTAAGACGTGGCTTACCATCACCTTCACGGGTAAAGGCCACATCAAAGCGAGCATCAGGCAGAGCTAAAGCTGTGATCTTGTCATTGATGCTACGAGCAAAATCTTGAGCCACACTGCTGCGCTGCGCACTCAGTTGCTCAGCTAAATCCTCATAGCGACTACGAGCAGCTTTAACCTCTTCTGTCACCTCGGTAATGCGATCACGTAAGCTCCAGAAGTCATTAACCTTGCGCTCTAAACGCTCGGTCATCAGGTAAAGATCTTTTGGAGAACAGGCAAAACGACGGGCTAGGTCATGCACCTTGCTCATGCGACCTTCGAGCTCAGTGGTGCTCATTTCTAAATCTTGGGCCACCAGATCGGTTGCTAAAGCACTGCCATCTTCCAAATGCAGCACCGCAGCCTCGATGTTGTCCATGATCTTTTCAAGGTTAGGGTCATAGGCTTTGACCTTATCCAACTCCACAAGGTGCTCACGCAAGATAGAGATCACATTGGAGTCCCCACCCTCTACCATGTTGCGGAAATTGGCCAGAGCATAGCTAAATTGAGCTTGGTGCATAGCACGATCAAACTTAGCTTCTAACTCTTCGTAATCACCCTCATGCAGATCCAAGCGCTTGAGCTCATCTAACTCATAGCGCTCCTGCTTGTAGACAGCTGCGCCTTGTTTTTGCTCTTCAGACAGACGCGTCAGCTCAGTACGCAGCTTAGTGTACTGATTAAAGGCATCGTTAACCGCAGCCACCAACGGACGTAACTTGCCAAAGTTATCCACGATCTCCAGCTGATGCTTTTCATCCATCAACTGTACGCTAGCGTGTTGTCCATGGATCGCCACGAGGCCTTCGGAGAGCTCACGCAATTGCGCTAAGGTCGCCATATGACCGTTGATGTAGGCTTTAGACTTGCCTTCAGCAGTGACCACACGGCGCAAAATCAGAGTATTGCTCTCTTCGGCATCAGCATCATCCACGTCTCCAGCGCCCGCCCCACCAACATTAGACACCGCTGTATGTGCCTCAGAGTGTACCGAGACCATATGAGCTGCATGCGCAGCATGGGCAGCCAGCTCACGCTCGCGCTGTAAAGATGAAGCAGCTTCCACACTCACCGCCTGACCATCGGCTACCACAGCATACTGCAAGTTGGAGCCATTAGCTGCTGTGACGCTGCTAGGGTGCTCGCTTACGCTCTGTGTTTCTTGTGAGCCTTGGCCCTCTACTACGGTATGAACAGCAGCATTTAAAGCTGTGTCCTGTAGTTCTGTAGCTGTTGAGACATCCGATACAGCTGGAGCAACAGGCTCTGCAGGTACAGCTGGTACGGAAGATGTGACATTGACTGCACTCTCAGGTAAGTACCCAAAAGAGGCTAATAGTGCTTTGACCTCAGGCTGATTATCGAGCGAAAAGAGAGCTGATACCTCTAACTGCTTCTGGCCCTGACGCACCATGTTTGCATCGGCTTTAGCCCCTAAGACTAAGCCTAAGGCATCTACGACTAAAGACTTACCTGCACCAGTTTCACCCGTAATGCAGATCATGCCTGGTGTGAAATCAACTTCAGCCTGCACCGCAAGGGCAAGGTTATTGAGTTTAAGTTGTTCGAGCATGTCCCGCCTCAAATCGTAGCGCTACACCCTGTAAGCCCTATGCTTTAAGCTCCAAGCTCTCTTCTTTCCTGTATTGTTCAGCTAAAAGCAAAAAGACAAATCGGACTTACACCCAAAAAATCTGAGGCAAAAGATTAGCACAGATTAAGCTTTTTTGCTGCAACCCCTTCCCCTGAGCTTGAGGCTAAATCCAGCTACAGCGCAGTCCTATCTTATCCCTGTTCTAAGCCACATGCTAAGCCCTAAGCCACGGTGCAACCTCTAGCTCCGCTTGCTGGTTGTTCCTCACAGAGCGCTGCACCTGAAAGGCATGCTGGAACATTGCCCCTGAAGCGACAACTAATTCACGAGGCTCTGGCCCCAGCCTAACTTCTGACGCAACACACTGTAATAGTCATAGCCAGCAGGATGGATTAAACGCAGCGGATTCTGGTGCTGACGTACACAGACAATACATTTGGTATCAGCACGGATCGTGGCCTGACCATCGCAGTTAACATTTACCCACTCTGGGGTGTTGTCCTTAAACTCAAACTCAATCTCCACACGGCTCTTGCCTGGCAAGATAATAGGAGAGCAGTTGAGCGATTGTGGGAACATTGGAACTAAAGACAGAACGTCAAGATGTGGCTCAATGATAGGGCCACCTGCGGACAAGGAATAAGCTGTAGAGCCCGTTGGGGTGCCCACAATAATACCGTCGGCACGTAAGGTATACATGTAATTGCCATTGATGGACACACGGCACACAATCATATGCGCCAGAATACCCGAGTGCACTACCGTCTCATTTAAGGCCAAAGACTGTCCTAAGAGCTCTTCTACACCTTCTTCATCACGACGGAAGACACGCACATCCAGCATCATGCGGTTTTCTGTGGTGTAATGCCCCTCAACAATCTTCTTTAGGGCCTGCTCCACATTGCTTGGGCTAATATCAGTGAGCAGACCTAAATGGCCACGATTCACACCAAGCATAGGCACATCAAGATCCACTAAAGAGCGAGCTGCGCCTAATAAGGAGCCATCACCGCCAACCACAATGATGAGATCAACATCGCGAATAGAGCGTCGCGAAATAATAGGCACATTATCGAGGTTAAAGCCTACAGCCGTATTCTGATCGACAAATGGCTTTACGCCCAAGCGCGTGAGCATAGCAGCAATCTCTTCGATCGCACCACCAACCGGTCGGTGATAGACCTTAGAGACGATCACCGCCTTTTGGATCTGCTTATTGCTCTTCGTGCTCAACCCTAAATCTTGGTTCTCCGCCATTACCGTGTGTTCCTCTTAGCCCTAGGCTTCCCATTAGACGACCGACTGGTGCAGTACAACACTGTCAAGGCAGCGCTTAAGCTACCTCGTGATTGCTCCGCAGTCTGGCAGTCATACTCCTCATCGCCAGCAAATGCACCTTTATGGAGCTAAATGCCTAAGCTCTATTGTAGCCTATTGTGAGCCACACACGCTCATAGCTCACTCTCTTGTTTAGATCTTCGTAGCACTGCACCACCATGGGCAGAGGAGAGCCGTCTCTTCACGCCACAGCCCCTCAAAGCTCAGGTGCAGAAATAACTGCGGCCCACCTCTTGTCTCGGCCTTGTGGCCTGCAAGCGATGAGCCGCTGGGGTATTGTGTGGCATGCCCAACCTAATGTTGGCTTATGCCGTCTCGTGGGTGGCTGCTATCTCATTAATACCACTGATCATTAAAGATCTTAATACCACTCTCATCCAAGACCAACTCAGCAAAATCACGCAGCACACGATCTGTGTGTCGCTTGTCCGCAAAGTCTTCGAGGCGATAGCGTTTCAGAATGGAAATTTCATCCCCATTCGACATAATTTTTTTGTCAGAACGAGAGCTTAAGAGTTCACGAATCTTAGCCAAGCCCTCATCTTTATCATTTTCAACCAACCACAACGGATCACCCACATCATCTCCTATATTATAGGATTCTTCAGTAATATAGTCAATATAATCGTTATTAATAGCAGCAAATAACACTATATAGCCAGAAGCATTCTCTGCATCTTGCATATTTAAAATATTATCAACACCACTCACACGACTCATAATAAAGCTGTCGTCAGGAACGATAATTCCCCTCAATTCGGCCACTTGGTTATGTTTACGTTTACGACTAAACACACTAGGGCCACCAAACCAAACAGATGAATACCCAACAAAATTCACATTCCGAAAGAAAGTATCATTATTAAACCAAACCTCTATCTCCTCTTCTTTAACTTTACTAATTACCCTATCTGCAAAAGCACCAAAAGGATAAAGTCTAATATAAAAATCCTTATCATCGAAACGATATTGCTCCTTGATATAGAGCAATGTCTTCTTCATCCTCTCCTGAAAAGGAACCAAAACACGATAGGCCCTACGCATATCGGCTAAAGCTGATGATAATTGTGAAGAATTTACTTTATTTTTCACAGCCGTGCTACTTAAGTAACAAAGCCAGCTCATATTCTGTGATCTAACACCAAAGAACTCAAACACGTTATCCAACTGATCAAGCACATGAGCCAAGTGAGTATCATTGCTGAATCTATTAGATAGCTCAGAGACAGCGTCACGCAACATTCCCCAGTTGAGTTTCTCTACACGAAAATGCTGCTTCAAATGTTTTAACTCTACCTCACACGTGCCTACAGTGGTATTACCACCAATAGCTAGCAGTACAACTTGTCGGTCACTTTGAAATTCTTGGCACCAAGCACCAAGCTCGTTCTCCCACTGCTCTGGATGCTCTTCGTTGTTCTGCAATTGCTCAAAATCAGAACGTTTTGCCTCAACAATGATATCAAGATCCTCAAAACGCAAAAAAACATCGGGCTCAACACGTAAATAGTTACGATCGAGTTGAGGATCTGGATCCCAGCTAGGCCAGAACTCAAATTTTTCTAACTTTCCAACATTATCTGGTAAGGTTGCTGCTGCCTGCTTATCACAAGCATTGCGTAGAACCCACCACAAATTCTCATCAGACAACAGCAACAAGCGCTCAAAGACGGAGGAAGTTAAACTATCCTCCTTTTGTTCTTTTGCTAAAGAAAGCTTCTTATTTACTACACCGTAAAACATGAACACTCCCTACATAATACTGACATTAGCGCTCCCCCGTGGTACTGCATTGCCCCATTAAGCCAAGCCTCTTAGATCGTTAGCTTAGAATGTCCTCACTAATGCCTGACGAGGCATTACCCACGGATTGGCATTGTGCAACTAGCGGCTAGCGGCTAGTGGCTTTAGCAATTGCAGCATCTAATGATTTGGCGGGGTACTAGCCCCATAGCTATAATCAGTGCAGTTACGACAACAGATCTAGGGATCTAGGACTGCATGCACCCATATAGACAGGAGTTAAGCTCATTATACTGACATCTTGTTAAGATGATGCAGCCTGATTTTATTATTATCGGTTTTACAGAGCTTCCTACGCGCCAGTTTTTGCCCTTAACCCCTATCTACATGGGCGAATACACCGCCAGCGGATAACCATGTACCCTGCTGGCAGGTAAGATCTGTTCTTGTTAGACTCAAAGCACACTGACTCACCTACAAAGTCAGGTACAGCACGAACTACGGCTCACATCTTGCCTCGGCTTAGTGACTGCAAGCGGTGAGCCGCTGTGTATTGTGAGGCAAGCTCAACCTAATGTTGGCTAACGCCGTTTTGCGGATGTCGATCTCTCATAGAATTGCTCTTTGAAGATCTTAATACCACTCTCATCCAAGACCAACTTAGCAAAATCACGCAGCACACGATCTGTGTGTTGCTTGTCCGCAAACTCTTCGAGGCGATAGCGTTTCAAAATGGACATTTCATCCCCGTTCGACATAATTTTTTTGTCAGAACGAGATCTTAAGAGTTCACGAATCGTATATAAACCCTCAAATTCATCATCCTTAGCCAGCCACAACAGATCATTTATATAATCTCCTACATTACGGATTTCTTCAGTAACATAGTCGTTATTAATAGCAGCAAATAACACTATATAGCTAGAAGCATCATCTGCATCTTGTACATTTAAGATATCATCGACATCATTTAGGCGATTCATAATCAAACGGTCATCAGGAATGATAAATCCCCATAATTCGACCACTTGGTTATGTTTACGTTTACGACTAAACACACTAGGGCCGCCAAACAAAACAGATGAATACCCAGTAAAATTCACATTCTTAAATAATGTGTCATTATTAAACTCTATCGAACTTGATTCAATTGTGCTAATTACATTATCTGCAAAAGCACCAAAAGGATAAAGCTCAACACCACAATCTTTATCATTAAAACGATATTGCTCCTTGATATAGAGCAATGTACTCTTCATCATTTCTTGAAAAGGAACCAAAACACGATAGGCCATACGCATATCGGCTAAAGCTGATGATAACTGTGAAGGATTTACTTTATTTTTCACAGCCATGCTCCTTAATTAACAAAGATTAACAACAAAGCCAGCGCATCTTCAGCGATCTGACAAAAGAACTCAAACACAATGTCCAACCGCTCACACGGATGAAGCAATTGAGTATCATTGCTAAATCTATTATAAAGCTCAAAGACAGCGTCACGCAACATTTCCCAATGGAGCTGCTCCACACGAAAATTACTAAACTGCGGTAAATGTTCTAACTTAACATAGTTACGCGATCCTTCACTTGTATTACCACCTATAGCTAGCAATAAAACTGGTAGGCCGCATTTAAACTCTTGGAACCAAGAACTAAGCTCGTTCTGCCACTGCTCTATGTTCTACGATTGCGTAAAATCATGACGTTTGGTCTCAACAATGATATCAAGCTCCTCAAAACATCGGGCTCGACACGTAAGTTGTTACGCTCAAGTTGAGGATCCGGTTTCCAGCCATATAGACAAGGGTTAAGCTCATTTTCCTGACATCCTGTTAAGATGCAGTCTGATTTTATCAGGCTTGCGGAGCAGACCAAGCGCCTGTTTTGCCCTTACCCCATCTGTCTATATGACTGCGACCCACCTCTTGCCTCGACCTTGTGGCCTGCAAGCGATGAGCCGCTGGGATATTGTGAGGAATGCTGTCTCGTGGGAGGCTTAGTTCTCTGAATAGAATCGATCTTTGAAGATCTTAACTTTGCCCTCTTCAAGAACCAACTTGGCAAAATCACGCAATACTCGATCTGTGGATTGTTTATCCGCAAACTCTTCGAGGCGATAGCGTTTTAGGATGGACATATCATCATCCTTCGACATTATTTTTTCGTCAGAAGGAGAGCTTAAGAGCTCACGAATCTTTTCCAATCCCTCATATTTATCATCCTCGGCTAGCCACAACATATCATCCACATAATCTCCTACATTGTAAGATCCTTCAACAATATAGTTATTATTGATAGCAGCAAATAACACTATATAGCCAGAGGCATTCTCCGCATCTTGTACATTTAATATATCATCAATACCATGCAGGCGATTCATAATAAAACGGTCGTCAGGAACGACAAATCCCCACAATTCAGCCACTTGGTTATGATTAAACTTAGCAGGGCCACCAAACCACACGGAGGTATAT
>DXEV01000093.1 GCA_019114785.1 Candidatus Anaerobiospirillum pullistercoris
ACCTTTGCCCACTGTTGCTTCTCGGTCAGAGCATTGCCCTCTTCGGTAGAAGCAAAACCACATTGTGGGGAAATAGAGAGGTTATCTAATGGGAAGTACTTAGCTGCTTCATGAACGCGCTCGACTAAAGCCTTTTCGTTCTCCAGATCAGGGGTCTTGGTGGTGATGATACCCAGCACGACTTTCTTGTCCTGAGGGATCTTCTTTAAAGCCTCAAAAGTGCCGGAGCGCTCATCGTCATACTCCAGATAGAAGCCATTGACATTCTCCTGTGCAAGGACGTAGTCTGAGACGCGATCGTAGCTGCCGTTTGAGAAGTAGTGCGAGCGATAGTTACCACGGCAGATGTGAGTGCAAATAGTGAGATCCTCTGGCTTACCCTCTAAAGCAGCGTTGTTGGCCTGCAGGTAGAGGCTAGCGATCTTATCGACGTCAAGCTCCAAAGCTTTGACCTTCTCTTCATCGCACAGAACCGTCCAAGTGCAATCGTCCATTTGGATCGAACGGCAGCCTGCATCATATAGATCCTTAAAGACCTGACGGTAGGCGGCACCTAAGTCAGCGATTAACTCATCGACACTGGAGTAGAAGTCTTGGTAGTGGCATGGCTCTTCGGTCTTACGCACATTGAGCAGGGTCGATAAGAGCTGGGCAGGAGCTGGGACGGTCTGACGAGCCTGTAATCCATAGCCCTTAGTCTCAAAAGACTTAACAAACTTAAAGTGCTCGACAAATGGGTGGTTGTTACCAGTGATCTTGCCGCGAATACCTGAGGTCTCATTGCGGGTCTCGATACCTGCAAACTTGTAGCCCGAGGCACCGGTAACCTTCTCAATACCGCCTAAGCCCCAGAAGAAGTCTTGGTGCCAGAACGAGCGGCGGAACTCACCATCAGTGATCACACGTAAGCCGTGCTTGATCTGTTGAGCAATCAGATCTGCAATGCATTCATCTTCCACAGTCTTGAGGCCAGCATCATCTAAGGTGCATTGGCGGTGGAGGTTACGGGCATTCTTAAGCTTATCAGGACGCAGGAACGAGCCAACGATATCAGCACGGAAAGGGGCGTGCGTAGGAATAGTGAAAGCCATGTCTCAAGTTCTCCTCATTCTCAGAAAGGCTATGCCCATATTACACCCGAAAAACGGCTAAACAAAAGCATTAACATGGCGGAAATTGATACGACGTCACAGCTTTTTGCGAAAAATTTAACGGTGCAGTTTTTTCGGGGAAGAAAAAAATAGCCCCAATCCGTTTAATATGCTGCTGCGCACGGAAAAGGGCTTAACGATTGACTAAGGAACAGACGGGGAATAGTTAACCCCAGATCTTCTTGGCTAACTCCACCACCAGATCCACTTTGGCCCATTGTTGGTCTTCAGTCAGCTCGTTACCTTCTTCGGTAGAGGCAAAGCCACACTGTGTTGACACACAGAGATTATCCAGAGGGAAAAATTCGGCAGCTTTAACCACGCGCTCACACAAGGTAATGACGTTTTCCAGTTCTGGACGCTTGGAGGTAACAATGCCTAAAACTACTTTCTTGTTGTCAGGGATCTGAGCTAAAGCGGCAAAGGAACCAGAGCGCTCATCGTCGTACTCAAGGTAGAAGGCATCTACGTTCTCTTGACCTAAGACTTTAGCGATTGGATCATAGCTGCCAGAGCTGAAGTAGTGAGAGCGATAGTTACCACGGCAGATATGAGTGCAAATAGTGAGATCCTCTGGCTTGCCCTCAAGGCAGGCGTTATTAACACGCAGATAGAGCTCAGCTAAACGAGCGACATCGAGGTTGTTTTTGGCCACTAAGGCAGGGTCACACAATGCTGGCCAAGTGCAGTCATCGATCTGGATGGAGCGGCAACCTGCCTCATAGAGATCTTTAAAGACCTGACGATAGGCTGCACCGATATCGGCAATTAAGGTGTCTTCATCAGCGTAGAACTGGTGCCAAGCAGAGTCTTGTCCTTTGGCTCTTAAGTTCAGTAGGTTGGATAAGAGCTGAGCAGGTGCTGGGACAGTCTGACGTGCTTGAACGCCTGCGTCGGCATGTTCTGCCTCTAATTGCTTCACAAACTTAAAGTGCTCGACAAAAGGGTGGTTTTCGCCACTGATTTTGCCGGTGATCTTGATGTTTTCAGCACGGGTGTCAATACCTACAAAGCTAAAGCCCTTTGGGGTTTCTACACGCTCAACGCCATTTAATCCCCAGAAGAAATCTAAATGCCACCAGCTGCGGCGAAATTCACCATCGGTAATGACCTTAAGACCGTGTTGGATCTGCTTCTTAACCAGATCGCGAATACATTCATCTTCTACTGCCTTCAGACCGGCATTATCTAACAGACCTTGGCGATGCAGGTTACGGGCATTCTTCAGTTGGGCAGGACGTAAAAAAGAACCAACGACATCAGCACGGAAAGGTGCATGGGTAAAAGTAGTGAACGACATTTCTTACTCCGACAAATCTTATTTAGGGCCTCTAGGTGTGGTACCAGCCAAACCTAAGAACCTCATTTTTGTGCCATAGCACAGAGAAAAATTAGAGTGCAGATACCAATTGTTGCAACAACATTTTGATATGAGTTGACGCGCTCTAGACGTGATGTAAAGATAGCTGATGCCAAAGACTTAATCTAATATTGATTTTTTATGGCAAGCTATAGCAAAAAGTTATATCTAAGCCAAAAGGCTTATATATGGGAGTTGTCTAATGCCGAGAGATAGAGAGTTGGGCCACCAAATGATCTAAATCACCAAAATAATGCAAACGATTGCATTGCGACCACAAATGGAGCGTTGGGGAGAGCAGACAGGACTAGTAAGAGGCGGCTAGTTTTCAAGAGTTGGGGGCTCTAAGGTGGTAGGGGCTTAGGCAGTACTAAAAAGGCACTGCCTAAAGCCTGCAGGGATAATCTGGCTCTATCTAAGATGCTGAGCAATCGCTCATTTGCGGCATGACGAAGTCCTGCACATAGTCTTGCAGAATTTGCAGATAACGGGAGGCAAGGGAGCTGAGCTTATGGTCACGGGGATAGATGGCTACCAGCTCCATTTGCTCATCTGATTTGAGCGGTACTGAGACGATCTGATCACCATTAAGATCGGTGCTCATAATACCCGAGGCAATGGTGTAGCCTTTTAGGCCGATGAGCAGATTGAAAAGGGTGGCGCGATCTGTCACTACAATGCTTTTCGAGGCAATAACGCTAGAATGCAGCTCTTCGGCGAAGTAAAAGGAGTTATTGGTGCCTTGGTCGTAAGTAAAGCGCGGAAAATCACTGAGATCGTCTAACGATACCTCGCTGCGAGTTGCCAGCGGATGATCTCGGCACACAAAGACGTGTGGTTTGGCCACGAACAAGCTGCGATAGGTGAGATCGTTGGTTTTTAGCAGGTTCTTGACCACATCACGATTAAAGTGAGACAAATAGATGATTCCGATTTCGGAGCGAGTGCTTTTCACGTCGGTGATGATTTCCTGAGTGCGGGTTTCACGCAGCGAGAACTCGTATTCGTCCTTGTTATATTCTTTTACCAAGGTGACGAAAGCGTTAACCACAAAAGCGTAGTGGTGTGACGACAAGGAAAAGACGCGACGGATCTTTTGGCCATGGCGATAGTGCGCTAAGAGCACATCAGCTTGCTCGACCACTTGCCGGGCATAGGACAGGAACTTATAGCCCTCTTCAGTTAAGGTCATGCCAGTAGGGCGGCGGATAAAGATAGAGATCCCCATCTCATCTTCAAGAGAGCTAATGGCTTTAGAAAGGCTTGGTTGTGAGACAAAGAGAGCATTAGCGGCTTTTTGCAAAGAGGAATAGTGAGCTACGGCGATAAGATAGCGTAATTGCGTTAAGGTCATGTTTCCTCTCCTCTGAAAAACGATTTTCTAACAGGCTTCGTAGTGCAAAAGCAGCGCAAAGTATAACAGCACTGTAAACCTGCATTCACAGCGCCCGCCCCTGCGCTCAATATTCATTAAGCTGATTTCAGGGACAAGCAAAACACAAATCACCTTGGTGCCACGTAGCAGGGAGGAAAGTGACGTCATTTTGGCTCATATTTAAGCTCTTAAGCCCTTTGTGAGCAGAACGATGGACTTAGCAGGGAGGAGATGAACGCTGTTAAGGCAGGATATATCCACCATATCCATCTGAAGTCACGTGATCGCCGTCAGGCGTGATATACCCACCAAAACCATCAGACGTTACGTGCCCACCGTCAGGCATAATGTATCCACCATAACCGTCCGAAGACACATGTCCACCGTCAGGCATTATGTATCCACCGTAGCCATCCGAAGCCACATGGCTGCCATCAGGCATGATGTACCCACCATAACCATCTGAGGCCATATGACTGCCGTCAGGGAGGATATAGCCTCCATATCCATCTGAAGCTACATGGTCAGCAAGAGCGTTTGGGCCGAAACTCAAAAAACCAGTCAATACAGTGATGGCTGCAATTCGAGCAAGAAAGGAATGTCTCATAGGCTTTTAGGCTCCTTTATGTCCTCATTAAGGACAAACACAGAAGGACTTAGCAGAGAGGAAATTAGCGCCCTTATGGTGCATGAATAGAGCGCTGGTAGGAAAGCTTAGAATCTTAGCAAGGCCGCTTGGTTGTATTTGCGGCCTTAGACTGAAAAGCTAGAGTTAGGGACGAAAGTTACGCTTGGAGCTTGATGCTATTTTTGGCAACTTAATGCGGCTTAATACTAAGGTGTAAAGTACCCACCAGTTCCATCTGACGATACATGACTACCGTTAGGCATGATATAGCCGCCACGCCCGTCAGAAGATACATGACTACCGTTAGGCATGATATAGCCACCACGTCCGTCAGAAGACACATGGCTACCGTTAGACATAATATAGCCGCCACGTCCGTCAGAAGCGATATGGTTCGCAAGCGCATTTGGGCCAACACTAAACAAGCCGATCAATAGGGCAGTAGCTGCGATTCGAGCAAGAGAATTGTGTCGCATAGGCTTTTGGGCTCCTTGATGTCCTTAGTATGAATAGGACAAACACTGGCAACAAACAAACTACACTTTGCTCCTGCAAAAAATATAGCATCAGGCTTTTTTACCAGCGCCCGCCCCATCAGATCAATGGTTTCTAAGCTTGCTATTATTTAGGGCAATCTGGGCAATTTGTGAGCAAAACAACACATGAGCTAAACGCTGCTCTCTGATCGGAGCTGGCTTGGTACCAGCGAAGGACTTGGCAGGGAGGAAAGTAACGCTCTTATGGTGCATGAATAGAGCGCTGGCAGGAAAGATTAGAATCTTAGCAAGGCCGCTTGGTTGGCTTTGCGGCCTTAGGTTAAAAAGCTAGAGGTAGTGGCGAGAGCTACGCTTGGTACCTTAATGCTGCTTAATACGGCGGGGCGTCACCCTCTTTGGGGTTATGGCATTAAGCAAGTAATGGGTAACAACACAGAAAGCCATAATAATGCTGCAATACTCCGCATAGAACAGTGGTGCAGCCATTGAGATTGGAGGTGTTGGCACCATCATGATGTCTTGCCACAGGTTATGTAACCACAGGCTGTAGGCACCTGCTAACACCACGACCACTTCCAAGAGGTGAAAACTACCCACTGCCCAAGTACCTTTGGCTTTAAGACTTTGCGTCCATTTGCTCAAGGTATTGTGCATGTGTAGCCCTAAGTGGAATGCCATTAAGAGAAAACACCATGCAGTAGAGGCCATGTGCACATCACGCCAAATGCCTCGTGGTGGTGGCAAAAACTCAAAAGGCAAAGCCATGCTCGCGATCCTATAGGAGCTATAGATGGTAAAGCCCATAGCTATCAGCAATAGGATGTCGGTACCACTAGTCAGACTGCGACGCAAATTGTATTTGCCCTTAAACAAGGTGCGATGCCAATTCCAGTTAAGGGCATGGTGCAGCACAAAGAGCACAACGAGGCTGATTCCTAGCACAGCATGCAGCAGCAAGCCCAAACTTGGGCGATAGCTCATGAGGTACAAAAACAGCACCAGCATTGCAACATCGATACTGATCTTCAGATGACGCTTAAATTGGCCTTTCTTCCGTAAAACCGGCTGTACCTTAGCTTTAGGTTTGGGCTGCATAGTGTTCTGGCTCTGCTGTGGTGAATTGGACTGCGCGGCTGGAGGCGGTGCAGTCCGCAAAGGTGATGTGAGCTGGTCAGAGTCGGCCATAGTCTTTAGTCATCCACGTGCGTGATATCGATACCGCGATCATTGAGCCAATCTAAGAGCTCACCCTCAAGCTCACTACCGCCAGAGTAGAAGTACTCAAAGCCTTGGCCTACATAGGAATTTGGAGCTTCCTTAGAGAGATCAGAAATACTGTCACCAAATCTGGTACCGCCATTACTGGAGAAAGGCAGGATCACTTTACCGGAGAAGTCATATTCCTCTAAGAACGTGAACACAGGCATTGGCATGGTGCTCCACCATGTTGGGTAGCCCAAGATCACGACATCGTACTGCTCCATATTCTCGACGTGATTAGCTAAGGCTGGACGTGCGTCCATATTGAGGTCTTTCTGTGAAACTTCGTAGATATTTCCACGATAAGGGTGCTCCATCTCAATAGCAAAGAGATCTGCACCTAAGTCCTCAGCAATGATCTGCGCGCCGTTTTCGGTATTACCGGTGTAAGAGAAGTAGGCCACTAAGATCTTTGGGTTATCAGGGATCTTGATATCCAAGTTATAACTGGTGGTCACTTTACCCGTGAGAGGAGCAGCGTTACGCGCTAGACGAATACCTAAGTTTTGTTCATTGGTATCAGGGGTAGTAGCTGAGCGGTAAGCCGAGCGCAGCTGCTTAGCAAAATCATTCCAGCCGCCACCACGGTTGACACGCAACGAGCCGGTAGCTGGGCCAGTTGGATCTTGGCTAATAGACGTATCGTACTGACCGTAATAATCGAAGCACCACTCAGAAACATTGCCCTGCATGTGGTGTAGTCCAAAGTTATTTGGGGCGAGGGTGTTCACTTCCATCGTTTCACCGCGATTGGTACTGGTGATCACGTTTGGATTGGAGTGATGGACGTAGTTTTCTTCGATCAGGTAAGGATAGGAGCCCTCGAAGTTGGCATTACCACTGGTGATGTAGTCACCATCGTGGAAAACAGTGTGCGTACCAGCACGTGCAGCATATTCCCACTCAGCCTCGGTGAGGAGGCGATAGCCATTAGCGCTGCGATCCCATGTAACAGTCGTCCCCTCAATGGTGTACACCGGAGTAAGGCCATGGCGCTCACTTAAGGCGTTGCAATAACGGATTGCGTCATACCATGTGACATTCTCTACAGGGCGGTTTGCACCGTTAAAGTGGCTTGGATTGGTGCCCATGATCTCCTCATAGTCCTTTTGGGTGACTTCATATGGATCAACGTAGAAAGGACTGAGTGTTACGGTATGCAGGGCTTCATCAGCTTGACGTTGTCTTTCGGTAGCAGGACTGCCCATAGTGAATGAGCCGCCTTGTAAGAGCACAAATCCGTCAGAACCAGTGGTTGGGGCAACCGCAGGGGCGGCCGAAGCTCCTGCGTTGATGCCAAACTGTAGAGCTACCGCCCCCATGGCGGTCATAAGCTGAGTGAAACGCATAGAGAACTCCTTTATTTATGCAAGGCTAAGCAGCGCACAGAAGGTTGTCTTAGAGTATGCGCTGCCGCTGAAAGTGCCGCCTGTGAATGCTAATTGTCAACGTAAGTGCTATTGAGTGAGCCCACTGTCATTGAGCCACTTTAGGATCTCATCTTCCAGTTCACCGCCACCTGAGTAGAAGTACTCAAAGCCTTGGCCGACGTAAGAATTTGGCACTTCCTTTGAGAGGTCAGAAATACTGTCACCAAAGCGAGTGCTACCGTGGCTCGAGAAAGGCAGGATCACCTTACCTGAAAAGTCATACTCCTCAAGGAACGAAAACACTGGCATTGGCATAGTGCTCCACCATGTTGGGTAGCCTAAAAGCAATACGTCATATTGCTCTATGTTCTGCACATGGTTGGCTAAAGCAGGGCGGGCATTGGCATTGAGGTCTTTTTGTGAAACCTCGCAAATATTGCCACGATAAGGATGTTCCATCTCAATAGCAAAGAGATCAGCATCTAAGTCCTCGGCAATGATCTGCGCGCCGTTTTCGGTATTACCGGTGTAAGAGAAGTAAGCCACTAAGATCTTTGGGTTATCAGGGATCTTGATATCCAAGTTATAACTGGTGGTCACTTTACCCGTGAGAGGAGCTGCGTTGCGAGCCAGACGGATACCTAAGTTTTGCTCGCTGGTATCAGGGGTGGTAGCTGAGCGATAAGCCGAGCGCAGCTGCTTAGCAAAATCATTCCAGCCGCCACCACGGTTGACACGTAACGAGCCGGTTGCGGGGCCTGTTGGATCTTGAGTTACAGTCGTATCGTACTGACCGTAATAATCGAAGCACCATTCGGAGACATTGCCCTGCATGTGATAGAGTCCAAAATTATTAGGCGCGAGGGTGTTAACCTCCATCGTCTCCATGCGATAGTCACTAGTTTGGACGTTAGGATTGTTGTGGTGAACGTAGTTTTCTTCGATCAGGTAAGGGTAGGTGCCAGAGAAATTGGCGTTGTCGCTGGTGATGTAGTCACCATCATGGAAAACAGTATGCGTGCCTGCACGGGCGGCGTATTCCCACTCGGCCTCAGTGAGCAGACGGTAGCCATTAGCACTGCGATCCCATGTAACGGTATTGCCCTCAATGGTGTACACCGGAGTAAGTACATGGCGCTCACTTAAGGCGTTGCAATAGCGAATAGCGTCATACCATGTGACATTCTCTACAGGGCGATCAGCGCCACTAAAGTGGCTTGGATTGGTGCCCATGACCTCTTCGTAATCTTTTTGGGTGACTTCATAAGGATCTATGTAGAAAGGGCTAAGCGTCACAGTATGCTGCGTTTCATCAGCCTGTCTTTGTTTTTCGGTAGTTTGGCTGCCCATAGTGAATGAGCCGCCTTGCAAGAGTACAAAACCGTCAGAGCCAGTAGTTGAAGCATCTGCTGGAGCAGCTGAAGCCACTGAGCTGATACCAAGTTGTAGGGCTACGGCTCCCATAGCCATCACCAGCTGAGAGAAACGCATAAAAGACTCCTTAAAATAGCCCCAGAAAGCTCTTGGGGCTATAAGAACGCAAAAATAGGGAGCTAAATTTAGAGTAGCTTTGAGCTGAGCGGGAAGCTAAATCTGAGCTAAGAAGTTGGCGATTTTGTCTTGTTGCTTAGCCAGTTGTGCCTCATTCTGAGCCACATGACCATACATATCCAAGCCGATCAGAATATGGGCTTGATGCAGCATCTTTTTGAGATCATTTAAGCTGTGCTCAAAGCGGGAACCCTCATGGGTGCAGAAAGGTAAGACTTTTTTACCGGCAAAGTCTGCACTGTGCTTCTCAAGGAAAGCCATAAGATCAACTGGCATGGTGCCCCACCAAATAGGGAAGCCCACACAGATCACGTCGTAATCAGCCACTGCAATGTCAGAGGTCAGCTGCGGTCTAAAGTTTTGCTGTAGCAGCTTTTTAGCCTCTTCAGTGCAAGGGTGATACTTTTGGTTGTATTGCAGATCAGTGGTCACCGCAAAGAGCTGTCCACCACATTGTTGCGCAATTGCCTGTGCCAGCTTGGCAGTATTGCCGACTTTAACGGCATGAATGCCGTTAGGGTAGTAATTTTCGTCCGCACGTGAAAAATACAGGACTAAGATCTTAGCCATGAGCTTTCCTCGGAATTTGGATTAGCAGAGCAGAACTGCTTTGGACTTAAGTCTGTGGCTTAATGGTTAATGGTTAGAAGCAGCTTGCGTTTAGCTTGCGCTAAAGCAGCCACTGGAACCAGCAAAGGGATTAGCAAGATCCCTTCTTCGCCACATTAGTCATTGTACGGAAAGCTGTGCGGCCATTTTTGCCCAAAACTATCTAACTTTAGACCAAAATTATGTGTTGTGAGGTTCGCACTCTTGGGCTTGGGGAATGTGTGCGTTGCTGTTTGGGCAAAAGCTAAAAAAGGGCTGAGCTTGCACCCAACCCTTTGTACGACTTCGATCAGAAGAACTTTTTAGCCCGAGAGCCTCTCAGAGCCTCATGATGGTCTCCTGAGGTGCCCATGAGGCTTGTTAGGCAGAGCACTGCTGAGGCAGCGCCTGTAAGTGCTGGTATACGCTTAAGGCACAAGCGCGGCCTTCGGCTAAAGCGTAAACCACTAATGATTGACCACGACGGCAATCACCAGTCACAAACACTTTTGGATCTGAGCTCTGATAGGCATCTTTACCGGTAGTCGCAGCCTTAAAGTTATGGCGCTCATCGCGCTGTAAGCCACTTTCGGCAAAGGCCTTAAGGCTCGGATGGGCATAGCCCATAGCAATTAAGACTACATCAGCCTCGATCTTATCTTCTGTCCCTTTAAGCGGAGTGATCTTACGACCTGGGCCCCATTTGACCTTAACGGTGTGGACTAGGCTCACATTTTTGCCGTCTTTAGCCGAAAAGCTGGTGGTATTGGTCGCAAAGAGGCGAGTACAGCCTTCCTCTTGCGAGGTGGAAGTGTGCTTAATGTGTCGAGGATGTGGCCACACCTCACGGACATTAACGCTCTCTGGTAACTCCTCGTGATAGTCCAACTGCGTTACGCTGGCAGCACCCTTACGGATAGCTACACCGATACAGTCAGAAGCGGTTTCACCGCCGCCAATAACCACCACTTTTTTGCCTTTGACGTTAATCGGATTGAGGCCTTGGCCTTGGTTTTCTTTATTTTGCGCAATTAAGAAATCCAGCGCAAAGTGAATACCTTGCAGCTCACGGCCAGGTAGTTTGAGATCACGTGGGGTCTCAGATCCGGTGGCCAGTACGACTGCGTCGTACTGATCCTTAAGTTCAGCTAAAGTGATGACTTGGCGGTGATCACTGTGAATGCCTTGCTCTAACTGGGTAGTAGCTGCTTGTGCGGTGGATACCACTAAAGTAGACGGATAGAAGCTGACGCCTTCTTGCACCATTTGCTTGATCTTGCGATCGAGCACTTCTTTGCTGAGCTTGAAGTCAGGAATACCATAGCGCAGCAAGCCGCCTAACTTATCCATCTTCTCAAATACCGAGACTTTGAAGCCTAAGCGATTGAGCGTCAGGGCACAAGCTAGTGCCGCAGGCCCAGAGCCCACAATGGCCACCTTTTGGCCGTTATAAGAGCTGACCTTAAAGTTCTGCACTAAGCCATTGGCATAGGCATACTCAATGATTTTGCGCTCAATGGACTTAATGCCCACTTCTTTAGGCTCATACAAGCCTAAGCAGCAGCTTTCCTGACACAGTGCAGGGCAAATACGACCAGTGATCTCAGGAAAATCGTTACTGGCGATTAAGGTAGAGTAAGCCTCTTCCCAGCGACCAGCGGCCACCAGTCGGTTAAAGTCAGGCATATCGTTGTGCAGAGGGCAGCGGTGCTGACAAAAAGGAATACCGCAATCCATGCAGCGCGAGGCTTGGGTTTGAGCCTCACTGTCGCTTAGAGTAGAGATAAACTCGTGAAAATGCTGAGTGCGGGTGGCCACACTCTCATGATGCTCAGGGACAAAGTCCACCTCAAGAAAAGCACGCTCTTTAGCCATGATCTTGTTCTCTCCCTGTTATTTGGTGCTGGTGGTGACAGCTGCTGGCAGCTGTGACTGCTGCTGTGAAGACAGCTGCTGCTGGCGCTTGAGGGCTTGGGCATACTCACAAGGCATGATCTTGAGGAAGTTGCCGAGCTCTTGCTCCCAATGCTCAAGAATGTTTTGCGCCTTAAGAGAGTGCGTACCCTCATAATGCTTGGTCAACAACTCTTTGAGCAGTGCCTCATCGTGCTTGCCTTGATGCAGTGGCAAAGCAAGGCTATCGTCTTTGGCAGGGGGCACGTAACTTAAGGTAAAGTTGCCTTTAGCCAATTTCTTAGTGGCCTGATGCTCAGGATCGTAAATATAGGCCACACCACCTGACATACCGGCCGCAAAGTTACGCCCCAGTTGTCCTAAGATCACAACAGTACCGTTGGTCATGTATTCACAGCCATGCTCGCCTACACCTTCGGCCACACAGTCAGCGCCGGAGTTGCGGACAGCAAAGCGCTCACCGACTACACCACCAAAGAGAGCTAAACCTGAGGTTGCACCGTATAAGCAGGTATTACCGGCAATGATGTTGCTGGCAGCATCAGGGGTAAAGTTACGATCCTTAAAGATCACCAGCTCACCACCGGACAGGCCTTTGCCCACATAGTCATTGGCTTCACCTTCTAGCTTGATCCGCACACCTTGGCTTAAGAAAGCACCTAAGCTTTGACCAGCAGTGCCCCTCAGATTGAGGCTGATAAAGCCGTTGCTTAGCTGCTGGGCATGTGGCTGTGCCATAGCATGCTCGGTTACAGCAGCGCTGATCATGGTGCCAATGGCACGGTTGAGGTTACACACCTCAGCGTTAATGGTAAGAGCTTTACCACTATTCAAGGCCTCTTTTACTTGAGGCAGATAGGCAGCATCAAAGCTCTTTTCCAGCTCGTGCTCTTGGGCAATACGGTGATGGTAGTTCTGCGGCTCATCCTTTACTTGATAGAGGATTGGCTGGCAATTCAAGGCACGGGCCTTAGCAAAGTAAGGATCAATCTTAGAGACATCACGCTGTTGGAGGTACTCACTGTGACCAATGAGATCCTCAAATTTAGCCACACCTAAAGAAGCCATAAGCTCACGCACTTCTTCGGCCACAAAGTAGAAGAAGTTGATCAAGCGCTCAGGTGTACCCACAAAGTTCTTGCGCAGCTCTGGATCTTGGGTGGCAATACCAGCAGGGCAGGTATTCTTTTGGCACTTGCGCATAATGGTGCAGCCTAAGCACACCAGGGCGGTAGTACCAAAACCAAACTCATCAGCACCTAAAAGGGCACCAATGACCACATCGCGACCAGTCTTAATTTGGCCGTCGACCTGAATGCGCACACGGGAGCGCAGTTTGTTTAATACCAGCGTTTGCTGAACATCAGCTAAGCCTATTTCCCAAGCTGAGCCTGTATTCTTAATGGAAGAGGCGGGAGCGGCACCGGTACCGCCATCATGACCCGAAATCACAATATGATCGGCCTTACACTTAGCCACACCGGCTGCTACCGTGCCTACACCCACTTCAGAGACCAGCTTGACCGACACTTGGGCCTGAGGATGTGCCATCTTGAGGTCATAGATCAGCTGGGCTAAGTCCTCAATGGAGTAGATATCGTGATGTGGTGGTGGCGAAATCAAGCCTACACCTTCAGGGCTATGGCGTAATTTACCAATATAAGCGGAGACCTTGTGGCCAGGTAATTGACCACCTTCACCAGGCTTAGCACCCTGTGCGACCTTGATCTGGATCAGATCTGCAGATTGCAGGTATTGAGAAGTTACACCAAAGCGACCGGAAGCCACTTGCTTGGTACGAGAGCGCAAGCTATCGCCCTTATGCAGCGGGATAGGCACCACTGCATCGCTGCCCAAGACATCGATTAAAGTGCAATCATGATCAATAGGCGCAAAGCGGCGCTCATCTTCACCACCTTCACCGCTATTGGACATAGCACCGATGCGATTCATGGCAATAGCCATAGTGGTGTGAGCCTCAGTCGAAATGGAACCCATCGACATAGCCGAGGTAGCAAAACGCTTCACAATGCTGTCAGCACTTTCGACTTGCTCGAGCGGAATAGGGGCACGCTGTGCTTTGAGATCAAAGAGGCTGCGTAAGGTCATCAAACGGGTACTGTGGTCGTTAATGATGGCTGCATAGCGCTGATAGGCCTCGCGATCGTTATGCGCAACTGCATGCTGCAAAGCAACTATAGCCTCCGGCGTCCACATATGGCTTTCGCCATCAGTACGCACTGCGAGATCACCGCCAACTGGCAGAGGCATCAGAGAGTGCTGCATTCTAAAGAATGCCTGCTGGTGCATATTGACAGCTTCATCAGCAATGGTGAAAAGACCTACACCTTCGATTGGGCTTGGGGTATTGGTGAAATACTGCTCAACAAAAGAGGACTTTAAGCCAATAGCTTCAAAGATCTGGGCACCAATGTAGGACATGTAGGTGCAAATACCCATTTTGGCCATGATCTTCAGCAAGCCTTTGTCGATGGCTTTAATGTAAGCCTGTTCGGCCTGCTGTTGTACAGCAGCACCTGAGCGCTGGTAGAGGGAGCGCACTAAGTCTAAAGCTAAATAAGGGCAAATAGCCTCAGCACCATAGCCACCTAACAAGGCAAAGTGATGAATGGTGCGTGCCGAGCCGGTTTCCACAACAATACCGGTAGAAGTACGCAGACCCTTTTCCACTAAACAGAGGTGTACAGCCGAGGTCGCCAGCAGGGCAGGAATAGCCACGCGCTCAGCGCTGACTTGGCGATCAGAGATAATGAGGATGTTCACGCCAGCGGCTACGGCGTCGACAGCGGCGGCTTTGATACTGGCTAAACGAGCCTCAATACCATTTTTGCCCCATGACAGCGGGTAGGTGATGTCTAAAGTTCGTGAAACAAACTTTCCTGAGGAGAGATCCGCAATCTGTCGTAAGAGATCCATGTCCGCAGTAGTCAGAATAGGCTGCTCAACTTCCAGACGTACTGGTGGATTGTTGTCCATGATGTTGAGCAGATCTGGACGTGGGCCAATGAAAGAGATCAGTGAAGTCACGGCCTCTTCGCGGATTGGATCAATAGGAGGATTGGTAACTTGTGCAAAGAGCTGACGGAAGTAGTCGTAGAGCAAGCGCTGACGGCCAGAAAGTACAGCTAAAGGTGCATCGTTACCCATAGAGAGCACAGGATCGCCACCACTTTCCACCATAGGGCGAATGAGGCGCTCGATCTCTTCACGGCTGTAGCCAAAGACCCCCAAGCTTTGCTCTAAGCTCAGCTGGGTATCAGCATATCCGTTATTACCACTGCTAACAGCGCTAACTGCGTTAGCTGCGTTAACAGCGCCCGCCCCCGCCGGTGCTACAGCTACCGCTGTAATTGCCGGTACTGCCGCTTGCAGATCTGACAGGCGAATGCGGATCTTTTCAATCCACTCGCGATATGGGCGTGCTGTGGCCAGAGAGTTTTTGATCTCGCGATCATCGATAATGCGACCTTGCTCTAAATCGATGAGCAACATGCGGCCTGGCTCTAAACGCCACTTCTTTTTGATGTCTTGTGGCGGAATGTTGAGCACACCACTTTCTGAAGCGAGGATGATGCAGTCATCAGCGGTGATCATGTACTTGGCAGGGCGTAGACCATTGCGGTCTAAGGTAGCACCAATCTGGCGGCCATCGGTAAAGGCGACAGCGGCAGGGCCGTCCCAAGGCTCCATCATGGCAGCATAGTACTCATAGAAAGCCTTAAGGTTAGGATCCATAAGATCGTTCTTTTCCCATGCCTCAGGGATCATCATCATGGCGGCTTGCGCCAGAGAATATCCCGACATAGTCAGGAGCTCAAAGGCATTATCAAAAGAGGCAGAGTCCGATTGTCCTTGGAAGATCAGTGGCCAGAGCTTATCTAAATCGGAGCCAAAAACTGGGGAAGAGATCTTCTTTTCACGGGCTAAGATCCAGTTGAAGTTACCGCGCAGCGTATTGATCTCACCATTGTGGGCAATCATGCGGAAAGGATGAGCCAATGACCACTGTGGAAAGGTATTGGTCGAGAAACGCTGGTGGATCAAAGCTAAAGCTGAAACTGTGCGACTATCTTGGAGATCAAGGTAGTACTGTCCCACTTGTGAGGCTAATAGCTGTCCTTTGTAAACCACAGTACGGGCACTAAAGGATGGAATGTAGAACTCCTTGCAGTGATGCAGCTTCAGATTGGCAATAGCAATGGAGCTTCGCTTACGGATCAAATAGAGCTTACGCTCTAAGGCATCAGTAACTAAGATGTCCTTAGAAGGGCCTACGAAGATCTGGCGGATCACTGGTTCCTTTTCGCGCACGGCGACGCTCATTGGTAAGGAGTGATCAACAGGCACATCACGCCAGCCTAAGATCACTTGGCCTTCAGCAAGGACAGCACGCTCGATCTCTTCTTGGCAGGCATGGCGCGAGGCGGCCTCTTGCGGCAGAAAAACCATACCCACACCGTATTCACCAGCAGGTGGCAGGGTAATACCTTGGGCTTGCAGATCATCACGATAAAGCTGATCTGGGATCTGAATTAGGATACCAGCACCATCGCCTTGGAGCGGATCAGCACCGACAGCACCGCGATGGGTTAAGTTGACTAAGATCTCGAGGCCTTTGGCCACAATTTTGTGGCTTTTGTGGCCTTGAAGTTGGGCAATGAAACCGACACCGCAGGCGTCGTGCTCATAAGATGAGCGATATAGACCATGGGCTTGTGCTTGAGCTTGAGGCTCAAGCTGTACAGCGTCTGCATCAGACGCAGCTGGAGTCGCAGAGAGCGCAAGGGATAACGATTCGGACATAGTATTTGGTTGAACTACTAGCCTCTAGTAAGGCCAGAGCCAACTCCCAAGTGTGTTCTGATCAAAGTGTAGGGTAGTGAAAGACCAAGAGGCTACATGTTTCATATGGCAAACATGCGAGCTCTTGGCACTATCATCACGTACAGGATTAGGCCTGATGCAGCCTAGCCCTGCGCAGAGCAGTGCTGCGCAGAGGTATAGAGTGCAGCCTAATAGTGTGAAGAGATGGCCTTAAGGCTTAGAGATTCTCTAATCCTTAGCCTTAGAGGCTGTAGTACATCTCAAATTCGGCTGGATGTGGAATGGTATTAATACGGGCAATCTCTTCGCTCTTAAGGTCGATATAAGCCCCAATGGCATCTAAGGAGAAGACGTTGCCTGCAAGTAAGAACTCGTGATCTTGCTCTAAAGCCTGTAAGGCCTCTTCTAAGGAAGCACTGACCTGTGGAATGGCAGTAGCCTCCTCTGGTGGTAAGTCATAGAGGTTCTTGTCCATAGCCTCACCTGGGTCGATCTTGTTTAAGATGCCGTCCAGACCAGCCATGAGCATGGAAGCAAAGGCTAAATAAGGGTTAGCAGTGCAGTCAGGGAAGCGTACCTCAATGTGGGTAGCCTTTGGATTTAATGAAGCAGGAATACGGATCGAAGCCGAGCGATTAGCAGCCGAATAAGCAAGCATCACAGGGGCCTCAAAGCCAGGTACTAAACGCTTGTAGGAGTTAGTCGATGGGTTAGTAAAGGCGTTTAAGGCCTTAGCGTGCTTGATAATGCCTCCGATATACCACAGGGCTTCTTGGGACAGACCACCGTAGAGATTGCCAGCAAAGATGTTACGGCCTTGGGAAGCAATGGACTGGTGGCAGTGCATGCCAGAGCCATTATCACCGGCCATTGGCTTTGGCATAAAGGTAGCGGTCTTACCAAACTTTTGGGCGACGTTTTGTACCACGTACTTGTAGAGCAGCACTTCGTCAGCTTTCTTGGTCAGGGAATTGAAGCGGGTAGCGATCTCGTTTTGACCGGCGGTTGCCACCTCGTGGTGGTGAGCTTCAATCACTAAACCCAGTTGCTTCATATAGAGGCACATCTGGGAGCGCAGCTCTTGTGAAGAATCCACAGGTGGAACTGGGAAGTAACCGCCTTTAACAGCAGGACGGTGGCCTTTATTGCCGCCTTCGTATTGGCGATCAGAGTTCCAAGCAGCCTCGATATCGTCAATAGCCACCATAGAACCGGACATAGAGGTCTTAAAGCGCACATCATCAAAGACAAAGAACTCAGGCTCAGGGCCAAAGAAAGCCTCATCGCCAATGCCAGTGGACTTTAAGTAGAGCTCAGCACGCTTAGCGATGGAGCGTGGATCACGGTCATAACCGGTAAAGGTAGCAGGATCTAAGATGTCGCAGCGGATCATGACGGTTGGGGTTTGGTAGAAAGGATCAAGGAAGACCGTGTCCATGTCAGGCAGCAGCAACATATCGGACTTGTCGATACCACGCCAACCAGCGATAGAAGAACCGTCAAAGAGCTTGCCTTCTTTAACGAAGTCTTCGTCAATCAAGTCGACAGGTAGGGAGATGTGCTGCTCCTTACCACGGGTATCGACAAAGCGCAGGTCGACAAATTGGACATTGTGCTGTTGGATCAAGGCTAAGAGATCTAAGTAGGTCATAACAATTCCAAAGAAGAGACTTACTGCCTTGCTCTCTTCACAGTCCAAAGCAAGTAAAGCGAAGAAAACGCAAGAAAAGCAGTCAGCAATAAGGCGGTACGAGCTCATACTGAGCTCAGCAACTCCAAGAGAACTTTGGCCTTAAGGCTAAAAGAGGCCTTAGAGCATTAGGCACCGCCAATAAATAACAACGCAAAAACAACAGCACAAGAGCAAGACTCTGGTTCTTGCACAAAGTGACAGACCATACCAACGAGCCAACGAGCCAGCGAGCTACAACTTAGCTCTCCACTAGCGCTATTAGCTATTGAAGATCCAAGCTATCTCCTCCTCAGTTCACTTGAAGACGGCCTAAATACAAGCAATTTCGGAAGTGAACAATAGCTTTGATCTCAAATGTAGCTGCAAGATAGAGTGTTCTGGCGACGCTCTGCTCAGTGACACTAAGAAAAAAACTAAGATTAATTCGTGTTCTTGCTTTATTTAGGTGCAATTTGCACTAAATTAGACAAGAAAAATGAAATTAAAATCAGTGTTTTTCCAAGCAATTTAAGCTCTTGCTCCTGTGCTTGGCTGTAATTTTTACTGAATTTAAGGACTTTATTCAAAGTGAAAAAGCAAAATGGATCAAAATAGGAAGGCAAAGCACCGTTTTTGTAATCTAAAAATAGCGTCCTAAAACAGTGCATCGATAATTAAAACAGTATGGCGTTGTGCTTCTTTAGTGGGCAATGAAAAATACAGAAGGGGATAGCAAAGGCAAAGATAGCGCGCACCAGAAGAAACAAGCATGCGCTAAAAGGGACAGGGGCGGGCGCTGTGAAAGCCAAAAGGGCTCAATGGAGCTGCTCTATCGCAGTGCGAAATATACCACTAGCACTTACGTGCGAAGAATGGCAAAGAAGGGCGCAGCTGTTGTTTTGTCTTATGTGCAGAGATGCAGCCTCAAAAGCGGGGCAAAAAATGGGTAAGGGCAGTGGTAAGTGGCATTAGCAATACCAAAGACAAAAACAAGGAGTAGGGGAATAGGGAGAAAACCACCAGCGCAAAGGAAGCAAAGAAAACCAAAGCAGCAAAGAAGAGGCTAGCTGGGGCAAGCTGGGATGGGCGCTAATATGGGGTAAAGGCTATATGAAAGGCTGTTTGTGGTGCTTAAGGTCAAGCTGAGCTTAGCGGGGCGTAATGGCCTAATAGTGGTTAGAGGCAGATCAGGACAGAAGAAAGTAGCAGTATTAAGCTTTGTGCGTAATTCATAAAATGAACAATTTTAGGGCAATATTTATAGAAAATACGATAAATATCGTATTTTATGATATTGGTATATTAATTTTAATGCACTTATTGTGTGCAAAATGAAAAAATTTTAAGAAAAATCTTGACAAAAAAAAAAAATGCGCTAAAAAACGGGATCGTGCCTGTTTTTGCCCTTCTACTCCCGCCATTTTCCTTGGTTTTTG
>DXEV01000094.1 GCA_019114785.1 Candidatus Anaerobiospirillum pullistercoris
CATGCTCACGATTATGCCGTGGATCATGTCAGTGCCAAGGAAGCCAATAACGGTACCGGCTGGTATAGCCCAGACGTAAGAAAGGTTCCATACAACGTGCAAGGACACAGCAAAGCTAGCCGTA
This sequence comes from Candidatus Anaerobiospirillum pullistercoris, assembly GCA_019114785.1. Classification (GTDB taxonomy): domain Bacteria; phylum Pseudomonadota; class Gammaproteobacteria; order Enterobacterales; family Succinivibrionaceae; genus Anaerobiospirillum; species Anaerobiospirillum pullistercoris. The sequence continues at coordinate 125 of DXEV01000094.1, forward strand.
AGCATAGAGCACATGAAAGCCTCAACGAGCCTCAGGGCAAATTGCTTGCGGGTATATTGAAAAGAGCGCATAACAGCCATCACGAACGCCGACAGTGCTCCGCCCAAAAGATAATAGAGCTCAGGGCCCTGCTCGAAGTATTTCATGGTGCTTATAAAACAAAAAAGCCCAGAAGGATAAACCTACTGAGCTTTTTATTACGTCCAACCGACCGCAACGGAAAAAGGCCGGACTAACTAAGGATTATTATGAAACCTGCGCTGAAAAGGCTCAACAAAAGAGCGCAAGAAAAGTCTTGACCCTTTTGTAGCTCCTTCAGCTGTCAAGTAGTCTAACACTTATATCAACAATTGCAAGCACTTTTTAAAAAATTTTTTAAAATTTTTTCTGCCCCGCGCGAAAGCTAGAAAAAATCAGGCTTGTAACCGTGTCTGTAAGTGTCAGCAGTCAAAAGGGTTGGAGGTATTGGCTTAAGCTGCTGCTTAGTGCTTTGAGCGCCCAGATAGCTATCTTGCCCCGCCACAAGGCTCAATAGTTCTCTGGGTGGGGTTGTGCTTGTTTGCCGGTGGCGTCAGCAAGCTCACACAATCCCAAAGCCCACTTCACTAAATTACAGCTTTAGCCGTTCCGCTTAAGCCTAGCCTAAAAGCATAGACCTAAGCGGCATATACATCTGCGGCATTCTTAACGCGCACCTCCCCTACGCGAAGACAAAACAGGGCGCTGTCCAGAAGAATGCTGTTGTAGTTATCAGACAGTCTAAGCAGCGCTTGCAACGGTACGAAAGTCCCACCCCAGTCAAGGACTAAGCGGAACAAGTCACGCTTAAGCACCTTGGTAAGAGGGATCTCCTTTTGGCCAAACTGGTAAAGCTCAGCCACGTCGCATCCTTGGATTTTTTCATGAAGTAAATTCAGCCATGCCTTAAAGAATGAGTCCACGTCCACCAAGGTGCTCTTGCGGCTGTTGGTAAAGCCAAAGGTCACAAAAGCCCCGCCGTCAGGCAAGCGGTACATATTCGGCTCAACAGGGATAAAGCGCAGCACTATGCCCTTAAGAGTAAAGTGCTCGAGCTCATTGCACCCACCCTTTAAGTCCACCTCAAAGCGCTTAGTGGACTCGTTGAAGTAAGGGTTAGTAGTCTCAAAGTCAAAGCTGCCCCAACCTCTAGGCTTGAGCATTGGCTTTTCGTAGGTGAGCTCTTGAACGCTGTCTAAGCCAAAGGAGTTGGCAACTACACCAGACTCAGAAGCGTAAGGGTTGCGCCCCTGCAGGGCATTGTCTTCAGCATCGCGCAGCTCAACAAACTCAGGGTCATCGACAATAGAGACATAAGACTCTGGATCAAAGTCCTCAATCAGGCTATCGCGATAGATGTCACTAAAGCAGCCATAGTCACCAGCAGCCTCGTCACCAGGCAAGATAGCCACAGTACCAACATTAGGAATGTACACACCAGCCACAGCCTGATCCCAGTCGCGCCATTCATCAGGCAGAAAGTCAGTCTGGAGATCTTTACCTTGGTCATCCTGAGCCATGGAAATAGGGGCGGTTGGTACAGGCAAGTGCGTAGACGTATGTACAGCGCTTTTAAGAGCATCTTGCTCAGGGGTAAGGGGTTCACTCATATCACCCCCGTCAGTGCCGTTAAACGCATTGCTAGCGCTATCTGCGTTAACGTTAGCGCCATCGAACTCCTGATCGTCATCAGGATCGCCCCAGTAAGATGGGTCAGCGCTGTCGGCGGTCTCTAGGTCGTTGTAAGCTGACTCAAAGCCCATACGAGCCGATTCAGCAGCTTCGGCGTCAAGTTGAGCCTGCAACTCACCAGCCAAAGCATCTTGCTCAGCGTCTAAGACAGGGTTGCGCAGACCAAAGGCGGCCTCCATGGCAACCTCTAAGCGGTGCTTGGCGTTAGGGTTCAGCTCAAAGCCATCATCAGGAGCGCTAAGCTCAGGCACTTGCTCAGGCTCTAAGGCCTTAGGCTCAGGATTGATCACAATGGCCTCAGCAGTTTCAGCCACGCCCATAGCAACCTTAGCGGCGTTCTCTGGGGCGATAGTAGTCTCAGTGGCCACAGCCTCTTGAGCCTTAGGGGCGGCAGCGCTAACAGGGGCATCAGCGGTGATGCCGACTAACGAGATCTCAAAAGGCAGCAGGCCAATGTCATAGTTCTTATAACTGCCTTCTGCAAAGAACTTAGCAGCAGCACAGTCGGCGGCCTTGATGTAGGAGACTAAATCAGACATGCAATAGCCACGGTCAAAGATAGCGCAAAGGATATAAGCGGTCTCGCGTGGGATTAAGAGATCAGGCTTAGAAGAGTCGCATGGGGCGGCGTAATAGGCACAAGCAAGACCTTCTAAAAGGTTGTTGGCCTTTAAGGCAATAGCAACCATGCTTGGCACAAACTCAAGGTCAAAAGCCATCAGGGCTTTAAAGCTCAAGACGGTGCACAAGGCAGACAAGCTGATCAGGTAGTTGGATTTCTCTAAGAGCTCATCAGTGTCAGGCTCAACTACGCACAGATTTGGATGGAAGCTGCAAAACTTTCCAGTTTCAGGATGGATGTTGTGAACCTTGCCGTCTACAATTGGAGCCGACTCAATAAGCTCTTGTAAGGTCTCGCCATTGTCTTCCTTTGCTTGCTGATACAAGGACTCTCTAGCGTCGATAAGGCGACCTTCTCTTCTAAAGCTGGTATCAGTAAAACCAACCTTCTCCACGATGGCCTTGCCCAGCTTAATCACGCGGCCAACAGCTGCGTTGCCACCATTGGCGCGATCTAAGGCCTTAGCCACACGCACAAGGACGTCTAACTGATAGCGGTCGATACCAGAGGCACAAGGCTCTTTGTAGTTCTCTGGGTCGCGGGCGTAATCGTTAAGTGGGCGGGATAAAGAGACAGACTTATTAAACAGGCCCTTGAAAAGCAGCTCCACGTTCTCGCGGTCGATGTAAGCAACGCCGTGACCGAACTCATCGGCGCTCACAGTAACGAGTACGTCTTTGTAGTTATCGCACTCAATGACAGAAGGAACGTCAAAGCGAAAAGCGAAAGTCTGATAGCAGTCACAGAGCTCGCCAAAGTCGTTGACGACCTTACCACTGCCAATCACGACCTCACGAGGCAAGACAAACTCATCGCGAGCGAAGCAATCTGCAACGGCGATGATCTGTGGAAAAGATGGCTCTTTGCCGCGTGGGAACAAGTCGCAGTGGTTGCGAAGATTGAATAAACGCAGGGACTGTAAAGAGAGGGTTGGAATGATGGAAGTTTCCATGGCGGGTACCTTAGTGATTTAGCTTCTGATAGTGGCCAATCTCTTGGCCGGTTAGGTACTCAGAAACCCTCACTAAGACGGGCGGAACCTATTCAACGTATTCAGTCCCATACCTAACCATTGGCGCTAGCTATTATAACCTAAGCAGGGCGACAATGCTAGGATGCACGTTGTAGCAGTGCGAACTTCTTAGTGAAGATTTTCTGATTACCAAAGGTTTTGAGTTTCTGACGCTCAACACCTTGTGATTTTTATTAAAGCACTTGTCCTGACGGAACGCAAGCACTTTTTGCAAAATTACTTCTGAGCGCAGTCTTTGAGCCCAGCAATAAGCTTTGCTAGGACTAGGTTAAACTGCTCTGCGCTGATACGCATTAGAGCCCTGTAGAGGTCTCCGGCAAAGCTACGGCGCTGGTTATGGCACAGGCTCTTTTTGATTTCGCGCTTGTAAAAGCCATGCAGCTTAACTTGCGACGCCTGCACTTCTGTCAGCTTAGCCTTAATGGCCTCAACATCATGAGTGGCTAGGGTCTTGTTTACATCCTCACGCATCAGCTTGAAGAACAGGTCTAGCCCATCGATGTTATCCAGAGTGATGGTCACACGCTTAGTGCTCATGAACCTTCTCCTGTAACAGAGCCTCTAGCTTGATGGTAGAGGCAATCACGGCACCTTGCAGCAACGCCACGTCAGAGTATTTGGAAAAGAGCACTTGCCAAGGCTGGTTAGAGTGCTTGCGGATGTAGCGCAAGCGGGCCATGGTTAAATCATTGACCATCTTGCGAATAAAGCCCAGTTGTCTCAAAGCAGCTGTGGCTAGTTCGATGTTGCGCTCCTCAATCGCTTGCTCTACGCAGCTTTGCAGAACGTGAACAGCGCGAAGGAAATCGGACGGCTTACTCTTTGGGGTAAGCTTGATCTCTAAGACAGGTTTCATAATTCCCCTTAGACAGATTAGTTACTGGGCATCATCGCCGTGGTAAGGAGGCTCTTCGAGCTCGTCATATTCATCAAAAGCTCTAAGCGCATCCTTGAGTTTGAGCACAGCAAAATCCAAGGTGTGTCTAAGCTGGTCAAAGCTAGCGCAGTAGTCCAGCAGATTCTTCCATGGAACGCGTGGATCACAGGCGTTACTTAGATTGTCGCCAATAGCCGCGTTGTACTCTTGTTGCAGTTCCTGCACGATGTTAAGCGTAGCCACAATGTAGCTCTCATCAGCCAACATCAAGGCCGCATCAGTCATGGTTCTGACCTTAAAACCAGCGGCAGTTGGATCGCCTAAGCGCCCAACTAATCCAGACTGATTTGGGGCATATTTATTTGCCGCCATAAAGTTCTCCTAAATACCGGACAACAGTGCTGCCTTAGCAGTCAGTGTCATCGTAATCATCATCAGTAGCAGCAACGGGTGGATAGTCGCGTTCGATGTCAGCAATGGCATCCTTGATTTTGCACGAGGCAGCATCCAGAACATGCTGCAGGCCGTCATAAGTGCTGCTGTTTTCCTCTAAAGCAGACCACTCTTCTTCCGAAGTCATCGTTTTGTCTTCAGCGCGGTCTTCCTGACAGACGATAGTAGTAGCCATGGTCACGGCCTTGAGAATGATAAGCCGCTCATTCAAACGGTCGATGATGTCAAGAGCACTCATAAGGATTTGCTTGTCATCAAAGAACAGGGCGGCGTCAGTCAAAGCGCGGATATGCTTAGCAAGCTCAAGCTCAGCTGGGTGGCCTAAGCTCTCATATAGAACGTGCATTACTACTCCTAACGGCGGGCAATAGCCAGAGCCTCATTAAGACCAGCGATTAGGTTATCAAACTGGGCCTTGGTGAACTCAATGACCATTCTCGCCTTATGGCACTCTTCACGAGGAGCGCCGTTGTAAATTAACTCTGCTAAGTCAGCATGATACTGAGTTAGCATCACATTGCGGGCATTGGCCATATTGTCCAGCTGCTTGCTGATCTCAATGGCTTGCCCACCCCTGATGACCTTGCAGGTCTTGTTAACGACCATCTTGAAGTAAGCATCAAGGGCGTCAAAACCGTCAAGGTCGCCAATCTTAATATTAACCGTCACCATGGCAGCGCTCCTTAGCTAGCCTTTTCGTGTGCTGCCTTAAAGCGGCTGCTATAGGACGGGGCTGAATCCCATAAAGGGATCTCTGGAGCAGAGAAGAACTTACCATCACAGTAACAAGGGGTGCTGCCTTTGATGGCGTCGATAGAGGCGCGAACCTTGGTGTGAAGTTCTTTAAGGTATTCTTTGCGATCAACTTGCTCAATGGCGCTGTACTTTTGAGCAAGAACAGGTTGAGCCATTGGCTCAATCTTAGGCTCAGGCTCAGCCTTAGGCTTAGGTTCAGGCTTAGGCTTAGGTTCAGGCTTAGGCTTTGCCAGCCACTTTTCAACCTCCGCCGCGAGCTCGGGTGCAGGAATGCCAACATCATGGACAGGCTTTGTGGCCAACCACTTGTAGAGATCGCCCATCTCTACAAAATATCTAAGCTCGTTTACCTTAGCCTCACCAGCATCAGTGAGATTAAAGTAACTACGCAGGTCAGCGCTTAAAGTGCCATACTTACCACAACCGCAACCATCAAAAGCAGGCAGTTTCTGAATCCATGGCAAACGACCTTTAGCATTGCCGACGGTATAACCTTGAGACTTGGCGTAAGCAACAGTCGCTCTAGCCGTGGCGCAATGTCTGAACATAGGGGTAAGCACATGGTCAACCCACTCTTGCATCTCTGGGGCTAACTTACGAGTATGAACATACAAGCAACGCTGAAACAAGTACACTACACTCTCAGGGACAATGGCTGCTTGAGTAAGCTCCCCAGAAAAACCAAACTTTGTCCTCAGTAAGAGCTTTTGCTCTGGGGTCATTTTCCGCCAAGCCACGGAACGCCCCAGAAGCATGCCGTAAGTAGTAAAGTAATAGTACAGGGCATAAAACACGCAACGGCCCATGACAAGAGCGTCACACAGCGTGGCGCAAGCATCCGCCAAAGTTATTCCGCTGTACTCCTTATCACGAATAAACAAAACTTGCTTCTTGTCTGGTGCAGGCAGACTCACAAACACAGCCATTAGAGCACCTCCGTCACATAGGCAGGCCACTTGATCTGCAAGATGGCATTGCCCTCGTCATCGCGCTTGCCCGTGTTAACGCACACTGCGCCCAGAGCTTTGCCCTTGGTGGTTAAGCGCCAACCAAAATCAGTGTGGTACTGATAGCCCAAGAACTTGAGCCGCTGGTTTACTTCCCAAGGCTCAAGACCGACCAACATGCCAAGCTCAGTTGGAATCAAATAACGATTAGGATTAGGCAGAGCAGTCACATGCTCTAATGTGCACTGTGCACTATGTGCACGCATGGCAGCGTCAGACACCTGAGCCTCGTGCTGCTTGGCCAAAGCCCGCTCCATCTCGTTAAAGCGGCGGATATAGGCTAGCTTAAAGGCCATAGCCTTAGGGCCTGTATAACCCATAACCAGCAAAGTAAGGCCGTCACGAGTGATCAAGTACTCAGGATAAGCACGGCCGTTGGGATCGTTTTTGTACACGGATCCGATAAATAAGCCAGAGCTAAGATCTGAGCTCTGCTCTTTTGGCAATTGACCAATGACACGCTCAATGTCCTTGAGCACGTTCTTATGCTCCTTACCAAACACCGCTGCCACATTGCGCGAGCTGGTCACAGCCTGTCCATCCTTGTCCCAGACAAGCACTTCATCTGAGCCTAGGTCAGGTGCATCTTGCTCAACAGCTTCTGCCTGCACTTGCTCAGGTTCAGGCTCAGGAGTGGCAGCAACTGCAACCGGCTCAAAAGTGCGCTGGTCAACCTCTGGTGCAGGTGCAGACTTTTCTTCTGCCACACCAAGAGCACGCTTAGCAGCAATTGCTGACTCTACTTTGTCAAAAGCCTCAGCAAAGCGCAGCATTACACCCACATTAGGCTCTTTGCATTTGACCATCACATAGCGCAAGCACATGTCACGGTTAAGGCGTGCAATGCGACGCCCGTGCTCTTCAGGGATCACATCAGTGAAGTAATAGAACTCATTGCGAGTGTCGTTGTAAGCGGAGGTAATGTACATGAGTTCGTTAGCAACAGTAGCTTCAGTCTCATGTACGATCTTGCTCATATCCTCAATGCGGATACAGGCTTTGCCCTTTTCCTCGAGCACGATGAGGTGGCTCAAGTCCCAAGTGCTAGGGTCGCTCTTGCGGGCGCGCTCCCAGAAGTCAGTGTTAATCTTTGGGTCTTCAATATGACCTTCAAAGACAGTCATTGCCGTTGTTGGTTGGTTCATAATTTAGAGCTCCGTTGCTACAGTGGCAGGCCACTTGATTTGACGGACAGGCACGCCACTTGAGTGTTTTTTGCCTGTGTCAAGGTAAACACCGCCTAAGGCCTTACCAGTTGCGGTCAGTTCCCAACCTGCTACACCCTTGACTTGAAAGCCCTTGGCTTGCAGGCGAGAGTTAACAGTGCGAGGGCTTAAACCTAATGGCTTGCCCAGTTCGGTTGGATTGAGTAAGCGCTCTTGAGTTGGGGCTTTTAGTTGCACCTCGCCCAAAGCTAATAAGCTCTTGCCTGTAAGGGCAGTGTTGGCCTTGTCTAAAGCTAAGGTCAGCTGGTTGCCTTCAAGGCCTGCGCTTTGGTAAATCAGTTCCGCTGCATCCAAAAGCTCACGTGGCGAATAGCCCACTTGGTGCTGCACTTGAGCGCCATTGCGCAGGGCTTGCTCCATTTCATTGAAGCGCTTGATGTAAGCTGTCTTTAAAGCCATAGCTTTAGCGCCGGTATAGCCCATGATCAGGAGCATGGTGCCATCACGAGTAAGCAGATACTCTGGGTAGGTTTTGCCTCTCTCTGTTGCAAATTCTGACGGCTGAAAATTCAGCCGTGAAAAATCCTTATCAGGATTGGTCTCAATTGCATTGCGAATATCTGCAAGCACATTCTTATGTTCCTTGCCAAACACCTCAGCAACGTTGCGAGAGGTCGTGACTGCATGGCCTTCTTGCATGTGAACATCAATCAAAGCGGCACCAGCGGCCTTACTTGCACGGGCGTTTGGCAAAACTTCGGTTTCAACCCAGCGGCGGAATGGCTTAGCCAAACTAGAGCGGCTACGGTACAGGACAAAGTACAGCTGTGGCTCAGTAACAAAAGGGACAGAAATAGCGCTGCTGTCAGGTCTAACAATCACCCCTAACTTTAAGTTAGGGATGTCAAACTCATCACGGATTTGCGAAGCGACTTTGCTAGGGTTTGTCAAGTCTAAAATCTTGCACACGTCAGCAAGACAAAACAAAGGCTCACCAGCATCAGTGCGAGCGGTACGCACTACTGCATCACCGAACACATAAACACTGGAGCCGCCATCAATAGCGTCAGCACTCTTGGTTTCGATTTGCTCGCAATGGCCAGAGGACTGCGCAAAATTGCGCCGACCTACATCATCATTCAGGTTAGCTGCGTTAGTAGCAGTAACCACCTTAGCAGTGTTATTACTGGAGGTCTTAGCCTCAATCTCAACAGGCTTAACTTCAGGTTCCAAAATCAAACTCTCCTTAGGTTCAGTTGCCTCTGGGTTGGTAGCAGCAGCACCAGTTGCGGTAGCTTGTGCAGGCTCAACAACGTCAGCAGATAAAATCACAGGCTCATTGGTATCTTCAGAGCCGAACAAGGCTAGGTTGGCAGCAGCACTAATGCTTGCTGGTAAAACACTACGTGGCCCACTTACCTTGTAGCTGTTAACAACGGGCTCACCATGGTGCGAAGCAAATTCCACCTCAATGGTCTTGTCAGCACCAGCGCCAACTTCTTTGGCAAGCTGTCGCTCAAGTCCAGTTAAAACGTTCATACACTCATCCGTAGTCATGTTTACTCCTTAGTCAGTTTTGGCCCTTCAAGCCGTGGCCAATGTTGTGGCCACTTCTCAGGCAGCCGCTCAAATATCTTCACGCGCAGCACAGTGGCATCTGCCAACACCTTTTTGAAGCTCTTGGTTGGCAGCTCTTTGCCTGTCCACGCGTCGTACATGCGATAGTGCTTTTTACCTTGAGCATCAACCACTGGGCCTAGCACTATCACATCCGCTATATCCGACATACGAGCACGGCTAATATCAAGTTTGCTCACAGTCGTATCCTCGCGCCTGACGCCACACAAGGTTGATAACAAAGCGCAGCGCATGCTCAAACATCAAGAGATCCGCTTTCTTCTCCGGAACCACACCATTAGGGTTAGCTAGGTTGAAGTAATGCGGAATTAGCATGGGATAAAGCAGCGCGAGCCTTACCAGATTGCGTGGTTTGCCTAGCCCAAACTTGTGCCGCCCAGAGAGATCAAAGAACTCAACAGAAAGCTTGCTTAAGCACTCGCAAGCACTCTCTAGCTCTGGTGCACTTTCGCCTTGGCTTAGGTTCTGCCAAGCAAGCTCTATTTCAGAGGCCTTAAGACGGGCTTTGTCTTTGTAGAGTTCAGCCAACCACCAGAATGACGGCTTAGTCATGTTGTCTGTCCTTGGCTAGCTCTGCTTGGTGATCACGACCCTCGTTGATCACCTGACGCAAATCAGCAGCAGTAAGTGCAAAAGCTTCATCAAACTCAGTAATGCGAGTGGCAGTAATTGGCATGGCCTTGCGCACCCACTGGTTTTCAAAGCAACAAGCAAAAGGCGAGTAGACAATCAAAGCCTCAGAAAACCAAGGCATGGTGCTGAGATCACGACGGGCACGCTCAAGGCTACGCAACGCATAGGCGTAATCATCCAAAGAGCTTGCGACATTAGGCGAGTAAGCGCCACGGAATGGGGCTCGTAAGGCGTATTTGAGGAAGTTACCGAAATTGAAAGGGAAAAGCGCACAGAAGTCTTCAGGCTGGAGCAAGCCCATTGCTTGCTGCAAGCTGCGCTTTGCTTCATCGCGATGGATGTAGGTCTGGAAGTTAGACATAGACGATCAAAAGCTCAAACTAAGCATTAGGGCCTAAGCGGTCTTAGGCCCGTAGCCAGTCAATGGATTTAGTCATGTGTTTCAAGGAAACCTGCCCACGAAAAGCGGAGCTATGGCAACCCCGCTTTTTTGGGTTTTGGTGCATTTTTGCTTGATGGCCTATTATAGCGAAAAACCGCATATGAATCAGTATTTGCACCAACTTTTTTCTTAGATTTTTGCCATGTTTTGGCACGGTTTTTGACCTATGATTTTAGGCCTAAACATAGCCAAAACATCCCCTACAAAACACCCCTAGCTCACAGCAGCTCACCTGCTACCATGAGCCTTAAATTTTCACGAAAAAGGTTTTGCTCACTAACCACTTCCTTGAGCTCTGGGCTCTTGAGCTTGCGCCCGAACTTTAAGAGCTTGCGCAGCTTGTGAATGATCTTAGGCTCAGATACCAGCTTGCTCTTGGCAACTGGTATTCCGTAGCGGTGACAAAAAGCGTAATAGCCCTCTTGCAGGTCAGAGCGCATCTTAAGCTTAGCTACGATGTGGTCTAAGAACAGGCCTTGCTCATCAGTGAGCTCTATGCGAGACATGCTGGAGCCATTGCCTGTGCGGTGGCCTAAGAACGGGTGGGGAATGCCGATATTTTGCGTGGCCCAGTGGCCATATCCCTCGCACACTTGCTCAAAAGCCGAATAACGCCCAAAGCTGTCTTGCTCTAAAGCGAGGTCAATCAGCATCTGCTTTTCTTCACTGCTTAGCCCCATAAAACAAGGCCTCCTGTACTTGCTTTTGCCACTGTTGCCCCATTGGCTCAGAAGCAGCCCATATGAAAACTTCAATCAATCCCCCTAAGTCCTTGTTAGCTGGGCCCCTATCGACGATCTGAGTTTGGATCAGCTTGTCATCTTGAAGAACCTTAGCCCTTACCAGCACGTCGTTTAACGGCTTAAGCACATTGTCTAGGTCACGACGGCGGTTATCAGGGAAAGTGATATGCACTAAGGAAACGACCGGCTCAGATAGGGTCTGGAAAGAATCAGGCAAGCCATAGACAATGCGTGACGCCTCTCTGTTCATCCAAGCCCGATATTTGGGCCCCTTAGTTAACCCCAGACCACGCCCTCGTGTTGTAGGCATTAGGCGGTGGTTTGAGGTTGGCGGTAGGGACAGACTTAGATAAAGCATGTCTTCTCCTTAGGTTAGTTGAGCGGGGTGTTAGGGTTCTGCGCTAAAGCTTGCTGAGCTGCCAACCATTCAATCTCAGCTTGCTCTTGCGCAGTCAGCGTATCCTGAGGCAGCGCTTTATCTTTGGCCTTACGGATGTCGAAAAGCATGACCTCTGGGCGCTGTGATGTAGAGCAACCATACTGCGCTGCCAAAGCGTAAAAGCGGTCAGTGATTGCTCTGGTGCCGCGCAGAAAGAAACTGCTTAGACGCAAAAGGTTCTGTTGAGCCTCTAAGGTCTCGATACTGCACTTGCCCAGAAGAATGTCCACATCAATCAAGCGCTCAAAGCTCAATGACTTACCAGAGCGGCAGAACATGTACTCAATCAGCTCATTGGCCCCCTCTAGGGCAATGCTGCTAAAGAATGGCTTAAAGTAGCGCCAATACAGCTGGTTGTTGCTCACGAACTCAGTAAGCTGGTCATTGGTAGGAGCCGCTTGCTTTTGCTCATTATGCTGAGTGGTCAGCTCTTGCCACATGCAAGTGTAGTAATACGCTACAGCAGCACGAGTAAGCTCACGGTCAGTAGCATCAAGCTGAGGCGCTCCAAACTCATTGACGTAATCGCCCTTAGAGACTAAGCGTTTGTAGATCTGACTTAAGCTTTGCAGGTCAGAAGTGGTCAGCACCGGTAACTGCTTAGGGCTTGCAGTAGCGATGTATGGCAGATCCTTGTAAGGGCCATAGATGATCATGCGCTTGTCTGCGTTAAGCCCGTATAAACCAGCAAAGGTGCTCAGGTCACTCTTAACCTCGAGCTCTTGCTTAAAGCTGCTATCACCAGCATGCCCCTTGGTGTAAACCGTAGGGCCTAAGGTGCGCGGCGGCTTATCTGTCACCGTAGTGCTCATGAAAGTGAAGAACAGCTTGCCGCCCTTCTTGCCTGCACAGGTGTACAGAGCGCTTTTAGGCAGCCCCAGATAGCGCTGTATCTCCGCTACAAAGCTATCCATGAGCTTGGCGTCGTTAAAGTCACAGTCAAGGGCTATGGTCTTGGTATCAGCTAAGCGCAGATTAAGTGAGTTAGCTCTACAAGCCATTAGGTTCTGCTGCATCCAGTAAAACAAGTCTTCACGACTAGGCAGTTTCCAAGGGTGCAGGTTGGGGGTCTTAAAGCGAGAGCCGATCACCGTCCACCCGCGCGCGTACATGGCCTTGCCAACTTCTAGCAGATAGCCGTTGAAATAGCTCAGAGTTATCGGCCCACCATTGGGCCCTTTTGCAGCATCAAGGAACATGGCAATTCCTTAAGCTACTGATGGAACTCAAAGCGTGAGCCCACTGAGCGCGTCACACCAATAGGGCTTTCAGTATTAGAGCCATAACGAGACTTAACCACGTTAAGCAGCAGCTGCTTTGGCGCTCCGTCATTGCCGCCAACTTTATACATCATTAGCACAGCAGCGGCAGGCTGAACCACGTAAGTGCATTCTGCAATGTCGTAGAGGTTAGGAGTTGGATCGCCTTGTTTGCGATTAGGGTTGTTAAGCTGAGCTAAAGCTAGCACTGCGCAGTTATAACGCTTAGCCATGCTGTCCAAGCGGTTCATCGTATCCTTGTTGCGCTCAAAGCCATTGGCATTGCGGCCTAAGGATTCATTGACCACGTTTTGCAGATAGTCGATTACCACCAAGTCCAAAGGCTCAACGATAGAGGCATCAGCAATCTCAGCTTCAATCTGCTCAACACTCAGACCGCCACGGACATTGCCCAGAACGCGAACAAAAGGATTGGGCTCACAGAAAGCAGCTGTATGCTGGAAAGCTAAAGCTAGTGAGCCATTGGCGTCACGGGCTTTGATCTCGTCTTTGTCTAACTTGATGTCGTTATGCACTGAGAAGTAACGAGCCAAGATAGAGTCAGTGTCCATCTCAGTTGAGACAAAGAGCACTCTAGCCTTGCGCTCTTCTGCTGCCCGCAAAGAAGAATCCACACCAAACCATGTTTTGCCCACGCCAGAGTGAGCGGCAAAGATAGTGACCTCACGACGGCGATAGCCGTAAATGTGCTTGTCAATCAGCTCATAACCTGTTGGGATATAGTCCTTAAGGTCATCTTCGGAGTTCATCAGACCCAGAATCTGATTACGGATATGCGACATCCAGTCACAGGTATCGATAGCCACACTGTCTGATGGCTTGCGCACCTCGTTGAAAAACGAGCTCAAGGTACCGTCAGTAGCATCAAAAGGGATCGTAGAGTCAGTGATCTTGTTAGCTAAGGCCACTGCCTTTTGCATAACCAGCAAGCGCCATGCTGTCTGATACATGCTTTTCATCAAGTCCCAAACATGCTCAGAAGTCTCAGGCACAGCGTCATTAATGGCCAAGGCCTCAATGTCGATAGCAGTGCAGTCTATAGCCTTGCTATTGCACCACTCCTTGAAGTTCTGAGGGCCAAAGGTCTTGTGGCTGTTGCAGTAGTCGAGCAAGGCCGCAAAGATAGAGCGGTACTTAGTTGGCAGATAGCGGAAGTACTTGCGTTGCTCGTTTAAGAACGTTATGCGCAGAGTGTTCTCGTTCTCTGGGGCGTAATACAGCCAATAGCGCAGAACACGACTAGCATCCTGCTGTACCTGAGCGTAGAGCTCATTTAAGGTTGGGCTAGCTTGAGGGCCAAGGTCTTGCAAACAAATATCGACGTGGTCAGCAAAGTAAGCACCAGTTGGTGACTCTTCAGCTCGAACCTGACGATCGAACTCATTAGACTTGTAGCCATTGGCCTTAGCTTTCTTGATAAGAGCGCCAATGCCTGGGCCTTGGCGAGCGCTGGACTTATAGAACTCTTCACGCTCTTTGGCAGCGTCATCAACCTCTTTGCGGTTAGAGCTTGTGCGGGCCCATTCCTGATAGACAGCAAAAACGTTTGGATCACCATGAGTCTCACGGCCCAAGATGCAGCCAACTTGATACCACAGGTCACGATCGTTGCTATCAAGATAGCTCAGGATCTCTCTTGCCTTTTCGGCGGTGATAGGCGGAAACTTAGACATTCTCAAACTCCAGCTTGGTCAGGAAAGGATACTCAGCGCCAAAGACCTTTACGCACTCTTCCCACTGAGTACGGTTAAACTCATCATGGCCAATGGCATACAAGAGCTTACGGGACTTATCATCAGACCAGTCGCCGCCGCCGTCCTCGTAACCGGAGGCTCTAAACACCGTGAACCACTTGCGCACCAGCATGTAGGGATAGGTAAAGCGCATCTTGATCTTCTGACCACGAGCTGGTTCATACAGCATGCGGTGCATATCGTAGTCTGAGACCGGATAGTAGCAGCGCAGATACTCCTCTCCGCCACAATGCAGACTGTTAATCCAACGCTGCGCACGGCAGTTAAAGAAGAACTCACTTGCCACAGCCTTGACTGCCTTTTGGTAGGCAGCAGGGTCACGCAAGATGTTCCTGACCTCGTAGAGCACCGCTCTTGTTAAGTACTTGACAGGGTTAGAGCGATCGCCTAAATTGAAGTTGTAGAGCGCTTGCTTTACAAACTCTTTGCCTGCCCAGTACACATCGTAGATGTCGTGTTCTATCTGACCGCTGAACTCGTCAATGGAGTCGACTTCGGTGAAGTAAGGGCCCCATTCGGCTCCCCAACGGGAACCGATGACGGTAAACAGAATGCCACTCTGGTTACGAGCAAAGAACTCAGTGACCAGCTCTTTGTTATACTTGTCGCAGCTCTCTGGAGCTTTAAAGAGCTGGTCGCTGTGATTTGCCATCTCGTTAACGATGACAAACTCAGCGAAGCGGTGGATCCACTCATAAGGGATTCCAATCGCGCCATCTTTCATAGCGAATTGGCAGACGCCCTTGTAATCATGCTTAGCATTGCTGCTTAAGCGACCTTGCAGCCATGTAAAGTCATAGCGCAGGTCAGAAGGCTTGCCATTGATTACGCTAACCTCAAGACCTAAGCTCTTGAGCTTGTCTGCAAAGTCAAAGCGCGTCGTCCCCTCTTTGTCGCTAGAGCTCCAGTCTTGAGCCTGACCAGCTTGAGCAGTCTGCGCAACTTGCTCTTGCTTGCCTTGAGCCTGACCCTCTTGAGCTTGAGCCTCTTGCTCGTTAGCTAGCTGGTCGCTTCCAGAAGGCCCACTTGAGGAGAGAGAAGAGTTTGAAGGTGAATGTGAACGCTGTTCAAATTCATTGATCATAGATCTAACTCTAACAGTCATAGATCTAAGGGCCTCGTTGAGCGGCATATTTAAGCCATTCTCAAGGGGTGGATTAGTAGGGGTATTAGTAGGGGTACTTGTAGGGGTATTAGTAGGGTTAGTTGTAGGGTTATTGGTAGGGGTAATAGCAGGGTTAGTTGTAGGGTTAGTTACAGGGTCACTATCACCCTCTGGGCGCTGAACTTCATTAGCAGAAAGTAAGCGGTCAAGTCCGGTCTGGGTTAATTTTACGACGCGAGTATTAGCGCCGAAAGCGGTCGTAGTATGCTCGGCTGTGATATAGCCCTTGGCCTGCAGGCGCTTAAAGGCATCGCGCAGAGTAGCTTCAGTAATCTTAAGGTCAGCTACAGCCTGCTTGTTGGTATACACGCAAGGTTGAGTTCCGTCCTTGGTTAAAACCACCAGACGCGAAAAGAGCTTAAGCTCAGATGGCGCAAAGTCCATGAACTTCAGCGGATTCAGGTTGCGGCTTGGAGCCTTTTGCTCCTTTTGCCCCTCACCTTTAGCAGTGTGAGCCGTTGCGGTCTTGCTCATAATAAAAGCCTCTTTCAAGGTGTTATAATCATGTTAGATAAGCCTGTTGGCGCTAGTATACGCTGTACACCAGCTCTATAGCCCAGACAGACCTAACAGTGCTCACGATGGTTAATCGTATGGCTATAGTGTCGATCTTAAATGAGCTGAATGCAAACCCTTTTAAGTGGCCATCTATAGCCAACTTAGAAATCAAAGCCGCATTCTTATGCCATTTTTACAGCGAAAATATTTTTTAAAAAATTTTTGCTTGCGTGATCACTGTCTCATGTGTATATATGGCGGCTTTGAACCCCGACCATTAAGGTCGAAGGAGACAAACAATGACCGATGCAAAGAAAGAAGGCGTCAAACAGTCTTCTGCAAGCAAGCGCTCTGCGAATAAGCGGGCGTCTAAAGCTAAGGCCGCAGATACCGGCAAAAGGCAGGTTGATGAGGCGGCAGTGCTTCAACCTGAGGAAATGAAGATCTACCCAAAGGGCTATGGTCAAGGCAAGAAAGGCGGGCGATATGGCAGCTATGACCATGGCACCAAGGGTCAGGTGCTCTACAACAAGAATGTGCAGCATCAGCTGCCAACCTCGTTTAGGGATGAGGTAGGGCGCGAGTACACCATTGATAGTGAAGGCAAGCGGCGCTATTTGGTAGAAGAGCCGCATACCATTCAGGACGTCAAGAACAACCTTGTCTTCTTGCGTCTAAAGAAGGGCTTCTCTCAGGCAGGTTTCTCTAGAGCTCTGGGCGTATCGCAGCCGCTGCTTTGCTTATGGGAAAAGGCAAACAATTCAGCTTTCTGCACCTTTGAGTACGTAGGCAAGCTTGCTGAGCTGCTAGAAACTGAGCCTAAGTACATAGACCGCTCTGGACTGCGCTACATCACTATTGCCGATGAGGGTGCGCATGCTTCGGAGAAGGACTCAACGTCGTACATCGTAAGGCTCTATCACCCTCCGGTATCAGTCCCAGAGGTTAAGCAGAACCTTTGCTATTACCGTCTAAAGGCAGGCATGGGGCTCAAAGAAGCAGCTATGGCCGCTCATGTGGACTCTCACACTTTTGAGCTCTGGGAAAACACTATGAGCAAAGAGATGTTCCCTGACCCACTTATTTATGGCTTAGCCGTGACTCTTCACTGTCCTGTGGAGGATTTAAACGAGTATGGCATCACAGACAAAGATGAGCCTGTAAACATTCCACTGTGTGAGCCAGCAGCGCTTAAGCCTAGCCCAGAGACTTTGCGCGACCTAAAGAATAACCTGCGCTACTATCGTGAGCGCGGTGGTTTGTCCTTGCGTGAGGCTGCCTACAAGTTCTCTATTACAGCTCAACAATATTGCGCATGGGAAAATCTGAACAATAACGAGTTCTTTCCTGAGAGCCTGCTGCAAAAGGTGGCTAGCGAGTTCAAAGCGCCGCTAAAGCACTTGTCTATCATCTTAGGCAGCACTATCTTCATAAGAGAGCCACAATTTAGCAGCGCTGCCAAACCTGAGTCTGCTGCGTTTACGGATGAACCTACAGCAATGGATACAGGGGTTAAGGCTGGTGCCAACTGGGCTGACGATCTCTTAGGTATCGACCAAGCCCCTTACTCTGGTGCGCCTCGTAGCTTAGACCCATCTAGACCTAACGCCACGGCTCTGAGCCGTCTTGAGCCTATCTGCAATGCGTCAGGTAGCGGTTCATCCGTCAAGGCCAAAGAGCAGACAGATATATTTAAGCTCACAGGTTGGGCTCCTTTATGCGACCACTACGCTTGCGCGAGAGTGGAGGGCAATAGCATGCAGCTATCTGATGGTAGCGGCATTATCAGCGGTGATGTGGTAATCATCAACTTAGCTGAGCGCGACCCGTCTTTGCTTGATGGCAGAATCGTATGCGTGGCTTTTGCCGATGGTTCACTTTGGGTGCGGCGTCTAAAGCGCGAGAACTCAGGCTTTAGGCTGATCTGCGATAACCCTGCCTACTCTGGGCACCAGCTTAGCTTAGGCACTAATGGCAGCATCGTAGGACGCGTTATGACCACGTTGCATGCTATCTTCTAACCTTACCTATCCTAGTAACTGCGAAGGGGCTTTTTGGCCCCTTTTTTATTGTCTATAAGGCTTAAACCGTGACTTTCCAGCTCGAGCTTATATCTGGGTCGTGTCTAAATGTGGCTTTTGCGCTGCTTTATGGTTATATACACATATTTTATCTTATGTCAAGATGGGCAAATTTGGCTTATTTACTAGGGCTAGCGCGTAAGTGTAAAGGTGGTTACGCATGAAGTGCAGTAAGAATTTGGGCCAAGTAGGGGCTTTTGACGTGGCTGGGATATGAGTTTGTTCTATTTTGGGGCAATATACGCTATATTATCCTAGCGTTAAATCACTTAACCCGAAACTAAGTGTAAAGCAAGTGCTTTTTGTTGTTGATAAGAATGGCATAAGAATGCACTATGCAGACTAAGTGTAAGCTTTGATTTGTGTTTGCAAATTGTGTATGCCCTAATGTAGCACTCAAAAAGTACGTTTTTCTGTATATTTCTGCGTGTTAGCTAAGGCTAACCATAGAATAAGCTTAAATTGTTGTTAGTCATACATTTTTGCTTAAAATTGAGCCTAGACTACACAAGGGCTGCAAGCTAAGTGTAAACCTCAAATTGTTGTTTTTGCTCCTGAGGCAGCAAAAAACTTATTGCCATTTAATAGCAGTTGGATGACTATAGAGCCACGTCAAACGCATCACACGTTTGAGCCGTGTTGCGTCAGGCGCTAGCTCATCACCCTGATGATATGACGTTAACTTGAGCTAGCCTTGGCGCTGTCCTAACAACAAACACAGGAGCCACCTAACATGAAAATCTTTGACTACTGCATCATCTTTTGTCTGCATCTTCTGAGCGTTGCTACGGTGGCTTTTGTCTTTTTTCTTTTATGTGACTTTGTGGAGAGCTTATAAATGGACGCCCCTCTCGTGCCCCAAGATGAGTTGCTGTTCTTTCAGCCTCATTACCAACAGCTGCACCAAAAGCGTTTAGATGCAATCACCTCTATGGAAATGACCTTAACCAACGAGCTGGTTGCTAAAGGCAACATCATGAACGCTTCTGAGCTTGCTAAGTTACAAAACAGCCTTTGGCTGGTGAAGCGTCTTAAGGGCTTATCTGGTAGCACCATTGCTACTGTGGTTGGGCTTAACGATTGGCAAACCCCTTACGATTTATGGCTTGAGTACACCATGAAAAAGGAGCATAGCCAAGTTCAGACCGCCGCTCAAGAATGGGGGCACCGCTTAGAGCCTGTGATCGCCCAGAAGTATGCTGACCAGTTAGGTTGCCAACTGATGGAAGTAGGCCTGCAACAGTGCCGTGATTACCCATTCTTGCTGGGTTCCTTAGATCGTGCAGTCCTTGATACGGATGGCAAGCCTTGTAAGGTTCTTGAGATCAAGACCGCTGCTGCCAACCATGCCACTCAAGAGACGGATGAGGACGGCACTGCTATTAAGGCTTGGGGCTCAGGCAACGTTTACCACTCTGATGGCTCTCTTGCTATTCAAGATAGCCAAGTGCCAAAGCAGTACATCATGCAGGTCATGTGTTACATGATTGTGACGGGCTTGCGTCAGGCTGATGTAGCAGTGTTGATGAATACCAACACGTTCCGGATCTTTACTGTGGACTTTGATGCAGACATTGCTCGCATGATGATCAAGGCCGCCGACCGATTCTGGTGCCAAAACGTCCTTGATGAGGTACCGCCTACCATGAAGGAAGAGGACGCCAAGGCCTTAGAGGTAGAAAAGGACAAAGCCGTCGAGGCCAATTCTGATATTGAGTCTGCTTTAACTGAGCTCAAAGAAGTGCAGCTCAATATCAAGGACTTGAGCCAACGCGAAAAAGAGCTCAGGGATCAGGTTCTGGGCTTTATGGGTAACGCCGCAAAGCTTACTGCCAACGGCAAATGTCTTGCCACTTATACCATGTGCAAGGGGCGCGAGTCCTTTAACTCAAAGCGTTTCTCTCTTGAGTATCCTGAGCTTTACGCCTCGTATATGGAACAAGGCCCATCCTATCGCCGTTTTGTGATTAAGAAGTAAGGAGTATTTATGCAACCTCTCAACCCCAATGTTATGCCACCGGCTCAGATGCCGACGGCTATGTTTCCAGGCTCTATACCAATGGAGCCTAATAGTGGTTTTTCTCATGACGGCCGCATGCTTGCGCAGCCTATGCCTATGAACGCCGCTCCTAATATGCAGTCGCCTATGCCAATGCCTCAAGATATGCCTTGGCAGGGTGCAGTGCAGGTTAATCAGGCCCAACCAATGGTTGCCTCACCAGTAGATCCAGCAGTAGTGCCTTTAGAGCCACAAATCACTCAAAAGGTGCACATTAACTCAACTATCAAGGCGGAACAGACCTTTAAGCTTGATGAAGAGCTCTGGGCCTTAGCTAAGAGTATCTCTAATTCAGTCTTTGTTCCTACTTGCATCCGTAGTACACAGGTCAGTGACCACACCGGAGACGTGTATTTGCTGATGCTTAGAGCTCGCAGCTTAGGCCTATCTGCTACTCAGGCTTTTTCTGAGCTGTACGTGATCACCTCTAAGAATGGTGATGCCAAAATCGGCATGTATGTTAAGACTAAAGCCGCTATCTGCGCTGCTTATGGCGAGTGGTCTGTAGACATGTTGCCTGATGGTAGTGCTTGCGCTAAAGGCAAGCGTTACAGCAATGGACAGGTGAAAGAAGTTGTCTACAGCGTTAACACCGCTGCTGCACGTGGCATGGTTCGGATGAACAACCAAGGCCAGTTAGTTGGTGTTGGCTCTTGGGCCGACAAGCTCGAGGACATGATGCGAACCAGAGCTTTAGGCCGCTTGCTTGATGCCTTATTCCCTGACGTGATTAGTGGCGTGGTATCGATGGATGAGCTCAATGATGATGACTATGAGCGCTCTTTACGGCAAAGCTTAGAGCCGCTGCCTGCTGCTGCCCAGACTGCGCAACAAGCTGCCCCTTCTCCGCAAGTGCAGGTTGCAGAAGATAGGGCCGCTGGAGGCGTAAGCGCGCCTGATGGCGACATCAGTTTAGCAGCTGCCGTATCTAAGACTAGACGCGCCAAGCGCTCAACTAAGGCCACACCTCCTGAGGTGATAGAGGTAGCACCAGTACCACAAGAACTGACGCCGCCTCAAGTGCCACCAGCAGGCGGGTTATTGTCACCGATTGCGCCACAACCAGAGGCAGTTCCTGAGCCTAACCCTTTTGTCGCCCCTAACATTAACTAATTCGGAGCCCTTTTATTATGCCTAATGAAAACTTAGCCGCAATGGTAGCAGCTCGTAATGCTGCTCAAGCACCAGCCGCCCCTGTACCACCTGTGCCAATGGCTGCACCTGCCATGCCAAATGCTTATGCCAACCCTATGGCTGCGCCACAATATCAGCAGCCTCAAGCTCCAGCTCAGGCTCAAGTGCAGTCCGCACCAGTTGCTGGTGAAGTAATGTCTTTTGACGGCTTTAACCCTAACGAGATCTCTGATGAGCCAATTGCAGAGAACTTCTTTTCTCTGCCACGTGTGGCCAATTCGGGTGTCTATGAGCTTGTGATCCACAAGGTAGCAATAGGTGAGCGCAGTGTTCAAGGCGAGGTTCGCACTTACTTGGATATTCAAGCCCGCGCCACCCATATTGATGACCCTCAGCATTCTGGTCGTATTTCCTTTAAGGTCGATCTGCCTGTACGTGGCATGCAACGCCCTTACGACCGCTATTTTTATGAGTTTGTTTATTTCACTAAGTCTTACACCTCTGGGCCTAATGGGCAGATGATTCCGCAATTGGCCACGGCAGTAGAGAAGCTGCCTTACACTCGTAATGATGGCACTGATACTGAGACTGTTGTGCCTGCTATGGCAGGGGCAAAGATGTACGCTGCTTTTGCCCGTCGTACTGGTAATAGCGTCAACAGCTTCTTTATGAACATTCAGGGCTTTTTCGATTACGAGACCCGTCGTAGCTTAGCCGAAATTACAAAGAACGGCCCTGCATCCGCTTTAGAGCGCGCCCACATTGCGTTGCGTAACGAGGGCTATGAGCTGGAGGTGCGGCTGCCTCGTGGCGGTTCGATGCAGTCCATGCCGTCTATGCAAGGTGCTCCTATGATGCAGGGTCAGGGCTTTAACCAGTACCAGCGCACAGCTGCCCCGCAATATGGACAGCCAATGCAGTTTCAGGGCTATCAATATCCACAGGCAGCTCAAATGCAGCAAGTGCAGCAAGCCCCTTCGCAATACGGCTATCAGCCTCGCCCTCAGGCCCCTGTTAACAACTATGGCGGTCTGCCTGGTTATACCGCCCCTAATGCAGCGCAACCTGCTAATGTGGCAGCCCCAACATCGGTTAATCCGTTATCGGTACAGCGTCAGGCTCAAACCCCTGTTGCCGCCCCAGTAGCAGGCCAAACCCCTGATGACGATGACATTGCGTTTTAGGAGAGCGTCATGAGCCATAGACCAACTAGGTTTGGCTTGACTTTTCGCTCTAAGGCCACTCTGGGCCGCGTGTTAGGCCTCTCTAGCACATCTCGTGACGTCTTGTGCAAAGAGAGGTTTTTAAGCGAGTCAGATATATTGGGCCGTTTAGGTGCAGCGAACGAAGAAGATGCTCAGCGCAAGTTACGCTTGCGCTACTCTGCTTATGTAAAAGCCAACCCTAAAGACCAACTGTCCAAGATGCTTTTCCAGTCATCTTGTTACGAAATCTTAAGACAGAAAGAAGTGGAGCTGCGGTTATGGGCGACAGACCTTTGGTTTTAAAGATCAGTGAAGTATGCGCTTTGCTTAGGATCTCGCGTTCTGCTTTCTATCGCAAAGTATGCAAAGATACGAGCTTTCCACAGCCTTTACCTTACTCTGGGCGCTCTAGTCGTCTGTACTATGCCGCTGCTGTCGAAGAGTGGTTAAGCTCACAGTCAGCTCAAACGAAAAGACCTTAAACCCTCAGCGGGCGCTAAGGGTCTAAGGCCACACATGAAAAATCCAAGGAGGCTGTCTAACGGCCTCCTTACTTTTGACTAGGGACTATTATGGCAAAAATTAAAGAAAGATGGTACCAGAAAGATGCGGTAGACGCTTTTGCCCAGTTTGTATCTACGCATCCAGCTGGGCATAATCCCTTAATCGTGATGCCAACCGGCACCGGTAAAAGCGTTGTCATTGCCTCGATTATTAAGTGGGCTAGACAGTGGCAAGAAAACAAAGTACTGGTGCTGACGCATGTAAGCGAGCTTGTTAAGCAGAATGGACTAAAGTTGGCAGCTGTATATCCTGAGGCGGTGATTGGTTATTGTTCAGCTGGTCTGGGCCTCCGTGATACCAAGCACAATATCATCTTTGGCACTGTCCAGACTGTTTATTCTATCCTTAAGCGCAACAAGCATGCTTTTGGTGAGCGCTGCCTTGTGATCATTGATGAGTGCCATCTTTTATCGGAAAAGAGCTCTTCTCAGTATCGAACTGTACTGCGCACTTTAAGTGAGATCTGTCCTGCCATGCGTGTATGTGGGCTTAGCGCCACGCCATATCGCGCCAAGGGTATTCTGCTGACAGAACAAAAAGACCCCATCTTTACTGATGTGGCTTATGACCTGACGTCTCACTTTAC
This sequence comes from Candidatus Anaerobiospirillum pullistercoris, assembly GCA_019114785.1. GTDB lineage: Bacteria > Pseudomonadota > Gammaproteobacteria > Enterobacterales > Succinivibrionaceae > Anaerobiospirillum > Anaerobiospirillum pullistercoris. The sequence continues at coordinate 23,970 of DXEV01000094.1, forward strand.
TAAGCTGATTGAGGAAGGCTATCTTTCGCCCTTGGTCACATTGAAGACGCCTGTTAGCATCAATCTTGAAGGCGTTCACATTAGGGGCGGTGAGTTTAAGGATGATGAGCTGCAAAGAGCAGTAGGCAACGAGCAGCTGCTATCTGAAGCCTGCAACATCATGGTGCGCGAGGGTAGAGACCGCAAAGCGTGGCTGGTGTTTGTTAGTGGCATCAAGAACACTGAGACAGTCAAGCGTATGTTAGAGACTCGCGGTGTGGTTGTGCGCTCCGTTAATAGCAGCCATGAGCAAAGTGAGAACGATGCGGCTATTGCCGACTTTAGAGCTGGTAGAGTGCGCTGCCTTGTTTCTGCTAACCAGCTGACCACAGGCTTTGATGTGCCGCAGGTGGACATGATTGGCATGTTGCGGCCAACCATGAGCGTGAGTTTGCATGTACAGTCCTTGGGGCGTGGCACTCGCCCAGCTGTGGGTAAGACAGACTGCTTGGTCTTGGACTTTGCTCGCAATGTAGAGCGCTTAGGCCCTATCAACGCACCAGTGCTCAAAGGCCCTTCAGCCCCACGTGACATGCAGTTGCTGCAGGATCGTCCTAAGACTAAGTTTTGCGATCACTGTGGCAGTGAGATACCTATTAGCTCACGCTCATGCCCTATTTGCGGCTACCAACCACCTCAGGATCTGGACTTAGAAGATTTAGCTAGCGTAGACGTGATAGCCTACTCTCAGCACTTACCTCATGTTAAGGGTGCTAGCGTGGCCAATGTAGTGTCAATGATCTCTTCTGCCCACCGCTCAGTTAAAGGTGCAGACTGCGTCAGGGTGTATCTGGGCTGTCGTCAAGGTCAAAAGAGCTTTAAGGCATGGCTCTACCTTTGTTTTGATGCAGGCTCTCGCTCTTTAGCTAAACAGGCAGCGGCTGATATGTGGCGCAAGCTTCGTGGTCTAGAGCCTGTACCAAAGAACACCATGGCAGCACTGCAACGAGTTCATGAGCTTAAGCAGCCTAAAGAAGTTGAGCTGCTTAGGGCTAACCTTAAGCGCCATTATGACGTGCTGGTTACTGCGTACTATTAAGAGGCGTTATGAGCTGTGAGATGTATGGCTCAACTTGTGAGCTGCATTTTGGCTTTAACCGCAAAGAAGAGTGCGAGCGGCAGGATAAGGCTTTGGCGGGGTTGAGCGCTAGAGATAGAGAATTGTTGCTAACCTTAGCGGGGATTGCGTGGCATTGTTATGATTGGTTTAATTTCTGGTGTCCAATGTGTGTGGGGGGGGGCTGGTGGTTTTGAGGATCATGTCTTAAGCCCAGAGGATATATCCAAGATACGGGCTGCTGGTCAAAAGGCTGGACTATCTGAAGAAGATACTCGTGATTTATATAACGAGATAGCTTTTAGTACTTATGACGCAAGGCCGCATCCTTCTACTGCTTGGCGGCCTATTAGGGGCTCTCTTGTAGATAATAAGACGGGGTATGGTGGTTCTGGTTTAACTTTTGAGGAAGATTACAGGCATCGAGTTCCGCCACATGACAGTGAAGTTATCTCTCTTCTGATGGTCAGGGCGGGACTTGAGCAGTTAGAGCGCCTTAAGAGCCAAGGTACGCTCTAAAGGACAAAATAAGGCAGGTAGCAGCTCTCTACGTAGTCGCACCACTTCTGCATAATGACGCGGCGTTGCTCGAGGTAGTCAGTGCGCTGGTAGGAACGCTGCACCTTATTCTCAATGCGGTGAGCTAAGCAGCCCTCACTTGCGATAAAGTCAAAGCCTTGCTCGGCAAAGTAAGAGCGGGCCATGCTGCGTACCCCGTGAGGGGACATACGGTCGATTACTCCAGCTCGGGTTAGAATCCGTCTAAACAAGATATTAGAGCGCTCAGAGGCTGCGCTTGAGGCGCGGCGCGGCAGGATAAAGTCGCAGGTCGATTGAGTCTTAAGAGCGTCAAGGACTTTTCTCAGTTGGGTGCTAATAGGAACGCGGAACGGCTCTTTGCATTTCATGTAACGAGCAGGGACAACAATACATTGGTGGGCCTCATCAATATCTTGCCACTTAATGGAGCACGCCTCCTGTGTGCGAAGCAAAGTGCAGACTAGCAGAGTAAAGGCAAGGAAATAGGGCATTAACTTGCTTTGGTAGAAATTAGGGTGCAGTCTGCTATCAAATAGTCCTTTATAGACATCAGACAATTGGGCTGCGGGGAGATAGCGGGCATGGGTTGGTGCAGGCACCGCAATGGTGCGAGCTACGAACTGTAAATGAGGCGTCTCGACAAAGCCTAGGCCACAGGCAAAGCGCTCAATAGAGGCCAGCATATTAAGAGCTTGTGAGGCTGCCGCCAGCTTCTTACTAACTAAAAGACGCGATAGCGCTGCACGGGCGCGCATGGGTGTGATCTGTTCAAAAGGGAGCTCGCTAAGAGAGCCGAAGCACTTAAGAAAGTAGTCAGACATGCGTCTGGTTTTAGGGCGAATAGTGCGAGACTGCATCCAGAGGTCATAAACCTGCTTTAAGGACATAGCCTCAGGTGGCGTCTCTTTTCGGCGATTGTCCACCATGGCGGCGCATTGCTCCTGCGCATGCGCGCGAGCAGACGCAAGACTAATTTCGGGGTAAGAACCCAGAGAGAAAGTTACGCTTTTGCCGCCGCTCATCTTACGAATGATCCACACCTTTTTGCCGTTAGGGAATACACGCAAAGACAGACCACCACCGTCACTAATGGTGTAGTGAGTTGCTCTAGGTTTTAGGGAGCGGATCCCTATGTCTGTCAGCTTACATTTTGCTGCCATGTCAAGCCTCCTTGGATTTTTTCTTCTGCTTTTAGTGTACAAGATAGGCGGTGTTTTGGCACGACATTTTGTACACTAATTTGTACACTTGACCCGACTGTAACAGATACAACCTAAAACATTAGAGCGCTCAAATGAGACAAAGAGAGCCAGCAAAACGGCTTACAGTGGCGGTTTTAGTCTTCTGACAAGTAAGGATACGGAGGCGAAAAAATCGGGGTTTTTGCAGATATTTAAGGCTTTCGGGCTAAAAGTGCGTGTTTTTGCCCCGCAATGGGTATAGAATGTGCAGATTTTAGAGCTAGTCTTATTATTGGCCTCCTTTGTAGTCACTGATCGGCTATTGTTGACTTGTGGCGAATAATAGGCACTTTCTCCCCTTGTGCATGTGCTTGACGAAGCTTTGCTGATCTCTGCTTTAGATGCAGTGATTGATGGGTTTTGCTATAGGATGCAGCTAAGCGTAGTGGTCTCTTCTTGCTTGTAAGAGGAGCTAAAAGGAGCTTGGTGAGGGAAGATTGGTTTTCGCAAAGCAGAAAAGTAAGCCTTTGGGGTACACCATCTCTTGAGCCTTTTGTGGATGGTAGCGAAAACTGCTGGTTGCTTTTAGTGCCAGAGTTATTGGCTTTGCGAGAATGCTCATCCCTGCTTAAGTTTGTTTTGTTGGTTGTTGTGCCGTGAACTTATCTTGGAGACAAGACGAGGTAGCGGAGGCTTGTGCCTAGATGGCTGTGCCTAGTGTTAATGTTCAAAAATTCGTAGCATGCTTACAGGTTAGTGGTTTGTTGCCAGAGTATTTCTTCGAGTCATGCTCATCCTAGAAAAGTGGCTACGAACTTGTGAAATCTAACACTAGATTAAAAGAAACCAAAAAGGACAATGGGACTTGGGTCGTGATGCCTTGAGAGCTGGATGTAGCATATCCGCTGCAGAAAGTCCTTAAGGATAGAGCAATATGGCAGTTGCCATGTCACTGCGTTGAGTTGCTGTGGGTTACTTTGCTAGCGGAGCTCTGCTAGCTAGCGTTAACGTTATCAGCTAGGTTGCTCTAGCCCATTGCTGGTCTTTTCTAGCTTTGGGATCTTGAGACCGTTGCTTAAGCTTGGGCTTTTCGTGTTACTTGCTTTTTTCGGATTAGCGTATGGCAAGAAATCCTGACCGTGTTCTGTGGGAGATGTATGAGTCAACTTTCCTCTTCTCAAATTGACCGCGCTTTATGCAAAATTCAAGGCCTGAACCACTTTAAGCGCCTTGCGGACGCTCACGAAATTACTTGTGAGCTCGATTTAGAGCTGTTAGAGAAGTTCTGTGACTTCAGTTTCGTTTCAGCCCCTATGCTCCGTTATGCCGTGGAGCATGATGAGCTGTCTCAGCTGCAATATGAGGGTATTGAATCACCTTCAGCTAAGATGCAGTTGACCATCAACATGCCTTTATCTTCGATGGATAAGATCCTCGTTGATGAAGAGGTGTCGGTGCTGTGTCACGAGTCCCACACGGTTAATTCCATCAAGACTGAGTATTTACTGCCTGACTTCTTCAAGTTTGTGCAGGGTAAGCAAGAAGCAGTGCGTGAGCAGGAAAAAGCTGCTGCTGAGGCCCAACGCCAAGAGCGTTTAAAGGCTAAAGCTGAGCGCAAAGCTGCTTTAAAGAATAAAAAAGGCGGCAAGAAAGCTGATACCGAGGTTGAGGCTTCCGCAGCTGAGGCCAATAACGCTGAGGCTGCTAGTGCTGCAGCTGCTGCAAACGATAACGCCGAAGCCGCTAGCGGTACTGAAGCCCATGAGGTACATCCTTGGATCAAGGAATACCAAGAGCTGCGCGCATCTGAGCGTCGTTATGCTGGCCGTAAGGTACAGGTGCACTTATTCGAGGATTGGCAGCAAAACTCAGCTTCTGTTCTGTGGACTCTGACTGTCTTGCAGCATCACTTTATGATGCCTGAAGATGATGGCTTGCCTGATATGCTGCGTGACGTGATCGTTTATGAGTGGTTTGATAAGCGTAGTGTCGAAGAGCGTCAGGCCTTAGGTATGAGCGCTACCTTAGCCAATATGACGATCGAGGATCTCTACTCGAGCTTACGTTTAAGCGACGTAGTGATCTTCCCTGACGGCAAGTCGGTCATGTGGTATAGCTTAGATGCTAAGGGCCCAGTAGACGTGGCTGAGCTCGGAATCGAGGGCTTTGGTGTCGATATCGATCCTCCATTTATGCAGAATTACGCTACCGGTATTAAGCACGTGTTTGCTGGTGCTTTAGAGCAACATCCAAGCGTCAAGTGGTATCGTGAGCTGCTTAAGTTCGAGGGCTTAAAGGATTTAGTGCAGAGCGTGCACTATACCCCAAGCGACAACATCTCTCCTTACTCTGAGGATGAGACTAGCCCACACATGATCTTCATCAACAATGGCTATTTGATTTTCACCATGGAGTTAACCCCAGAGGTGAATCATGTGCCAGAGAATAAGGTGATCGAGATCTTAGTTAAGGAGACTCCAGATCTGTCCTTAGAAGGTGTGGTTGCTCAGCTCAAGCGCTTAAAGTTTGAGGACTTTGCTGACTACGAGCAGTTATGCGAGGACATCGTTGATACGATCGTGGATCCTCTCGTCGATATGAAGAACGAGCAGGAAGCCAAGCGCCGTGCCCGTGACGAAGAGTACAAGACCTATACCTTTAAGGATCCAATCAATCGCAGTGAGTTTACCCGCGCTAAGCTGATGCGTAACTTCCCACTGTCTATCGATCGTGTGGTTTTAAGTGGTGAGAATGAGATCAAGTTCATTCTGCAAAGTGATCTCTTTGCCTTTAAGGATTCCGATGATGATCGTTATCAGGGCGAGGGTGCTTCGCTGGGTATTGTGCATGCCGATGCTATTGTGGTCTCACTGGAGTTAAACGGCGAAGGTTACGACTTTAGCGGTATTGATCTGGCTGACTGTGTGCAGATCCCATTTGGTGCTCACCAAAACCACGATGTCGACTCCTATCCAGAGCAAGGTCTCTCTACTCTCTTAAGCGATTTAGAGAGCCCACTGCCTGAGGGTTGGAAAGAGTCTTGGGTGCAGACAGTTTCTGAGTTCGAGCTGGTGCAACCTGAGAGCGAGAATAAGACCAACCGTAAGGGTGCTGCTAACAACAAGCGCAAGCGTAAGAAGTAATGCGCTGTTAGCTTGTAGCCTAGCCTCATAGAGCTTTAGAGGCTAAAAAAGAGCCCACCTTAAATTCCCGTAAATGTCTTTGCGGTGTCATTTGAGGTGGGCTTTTTGTTTTTTGGCTTTCGGTGGACGGACGACCAGCTGCAGGGCCTAAAGGCACAGCCTTATTCCGGCCAAACTTGGCCTTGTGGTGCCATCAGACGTTGGTCTAAGAAATAGAACAGATTGTTGTAGTAGCGCTGGCTTTGAGTGCCTTCTGGATTAGCATACTCAAAAACGTGAAAGACACCTGGTACCACGTGCATCTCTACTGTGTTTCCTGCCTCTAAGAGATCGCTTGCGTATTGCAGGGACTCATTGGCAAAGAGATCACTGTCGCCCACACTAATGAAAGCTGGTGGCAGTTGAGATTTGTCTTGAGCATAGGCAGGGCTGAAATAACCGAAATAGTCTGGTGTGCCTTGGTCTTGGTGGCTCTGGTGGAAATTGGCTAAAGCCAGCAGTTCTTGTGTGAACTGTTGTGGCTTGGTCACTGGACGCCCATCAGGCAGCTCACTGCGTCCGCTGAGTGCTGCAATATCCTTGGCATTGCCATGTGCTTGCCAAGCATAGACATTGGCTGGCACTGTCCACGCAGTGTGACCTAATTGCTCGCTGTGATAAGGACTAAACTCGCTGCCTACTCTATAATCGAGCATTGGATATATCAGGGCCTGTGCTTTCACAGGGTAGTTGTTATGATCTCGATTGTAGAGGGCTAATGAGGCAGTGAGGCCACCTCCAGCGCTTTCACCCATTAGGATCAGTTGCTGTGGATTGATCTCAAAGTCAGCAGCATGATCCATAAAGTAAGTCAGGGCAGAATAGTTGTCGATTAATGGAGCAGGGAAAGGGGCCTCATCAGAGAGCCGATAGCGTGGTACCACAACCACAGCTTGTAGGGTGTTGCTCAGCATCTGGAAGTGCGAGGCATCGTAGTAGTTGGTGCGCAGAATAAAGCCACCGGAATAGCTGACAAAGAGCAAAGGATAGCCGTCTGCTGCATTTTGCTCGTTGAGGTATTGTGGCTTGTAGGCAAAGACAGGACAGGACTCATTATTTTCGCTGCATTGTTGCGGACGGTAGATAGCCACCTCAATGGCAAATCCATCCATGGCATTGGGCACGGTGATCAGCTGAGGCTTAATTGTGGTGAATTGAGCATTGGCTGCCACCTTCTGGTTAAAGGCTGCGACCTTTTCCGCAGAGGAGAAGTCATTGTGGCTATAAGCCTCGGCACCAGCGCGGTATTGAGGATCAATGCGCTCAATAAAAGGAATATCTGCCCAAGGCGCATTAGCACTTTGCGTGGCAGTAGAAGCAGCTGCAGCGGTGGCAGAGTTATTGGCAGCTGTAGTGGAGCAGCCATTGAGGATAGCCGCTAAGGCAGCGGCGATTAAGGTGGTGGATAGAGCAGACAGGCGCATATTTTCCCCCGCAAATCAGCAAATTGAGATGAAGCATGGTGCTAATTGCTTTGCACTTTTCTCAAAATAGCATGATCGAGGGATGCAATGTTATCTAAGGATTGATCGTTTCTATCTGCTTGAGAGGAGGCGGGATCTTTGCTGGCTATACCCGCACCAATGGCTAAGGGCAGAGTGACAGGGTGGTCGTGCTAGACCTGTGGCCTTTAGACCAGTGGTGCGAGCTGTTTTTGCCCTTTGCTTGTGCGCGATGCGCTAAGGGCAGCAGTATTAAGCCTGCTCGTCTTTAGGAGCGGCTAAGCGCTCTTGGACGATGTCATATTCTGTGCCCCGTGGCACAAAGGTCAGAATATTAGTGATGCCATCTGGTGCATCTTCCTTATGGTGTGAGACAAAGAGCACCGAGGTGTGTCCGTTCTTCATGATGTAAGAAAGGAAGGCTTTAACCAGAGCTCGTGCGCTGGCATCGAGACCTTGTAATGGCTCATCCAAGATCAACAATGGTGGGTTCTTGATCATGGCACGAGCGATTAACAGCAAGCGCTGTTGACCAAAGGACAGAGACTTAAAGGACGTCTTCTCGTCCTGCTCCAGACCGATCAGCTTGAGCCACATTCTGGCAATACGCAGCTCATCTCCTTTAGGCTGCTGATACAGGCCAATAGAGTCATAGAGTCCCGACAGGATCACATTTATTACAGGGGCGCTGACACGGTAATCGAGGTGTAATTGACCACTGACTACACCATAGTAGCGTTTTACATCCCAAATAGACTCACCTGAGCCACGCTTCATGCCAAAGACAGTGACATCATTGGCATACACCAGAGGATTATCACCGGTGATCAGTGAGAGCAGCGTGGACTTACCAGCGCCATTAGGGCCAACGATTTGCCAGTGCTCGCCTTTTTGAACTTTAAAGTTGAGGTGCTTAAAGATTGGGCGATCGTAGGTGATGTTGATGTCCTTTAAGTCCACGATCACATCATCACGCAGTGCCAGCAGCGCAAATTGCTGTGGGGTTGGTGGTAACTCTACATTAGGCAGTGAGGTGCAAAAAAGTAAAGCTTGAGCTTCAGGATCAGCTTCCATTTCAGCACGTGGGCCCAGCTTGGTGATGCTCAGATGCGAGATCAAGCCTAAGGCTTCAATCTCCTCAGGGATCTCATCAGGGCGATTGACGATTAAGACGATAGGTACTGTGTAGTTACGGTGGATATAGTCGATCACTTCAAGCAGTGATTGGCGGCTTTCCACGTCTAAAGCGTCAAATGGGGTATCTAAAACCAGCAGATCTGGGATGGAGCTTAAGGCTTTGACCAATAAGACCTTGCGGCCTTCACCACCGGAGAGAGTACGAATAGGGCGATCTAAGAGGCGTGCGATGCCAAAAGCGACAATAGCCTCGTTCAGAGCCTTGAGATCACTGTCAGAAAAGAGCTGCTTGACCAAAATGCCTTGCTCTTCCTCGGCAGTTAAGGCGTCGGAATTGCGCATTTCGTAGTCAGCTTCAAACAGGGCTTGTTGCTTTTCAAATGACACCAATTCCACGCGCAGATTTTGTGGAGCCTCTCCTGAGCCCAGAGCAATTTCACCGCTTAAGGCACGAGCAATGGCACTTTTACCAGAGCCATTTTGGCCTAGAAGCACCACGAGGCTGTGGTCATGTAAGCGTAAGTCTGGGATAGAGACTGTGAGGTATTTAGAGAGTGGATATTGGGCATTGTGAAAAGTGATCATCGCCGCCAATTCCCGTGGTTAGGTCAAAGGAAAAATAACAAGAGCTTAATTAAGCTGGCACCAGCCAAAGCAAGCTAACAAGCACTGGATTAACAGGGGCGGGCGCTGATTGCCGATCCCAGTGTGGCTTTGCGGAAAGCTCTCTTCCTGCCTCCAAACTACAGCGTTACAAGCAGCCAATGACTGCAAGGCTTGCAATAGCCGCAAGGCCACGAGGCCACAAGCCTGTAAGGCCTGCACACTTGCCGTGCTGTAATGTAAGGAGGTGTTTTCAATCCTAGATTTGCGCCCTGAAAAGTCAAGCAACTACTAGTCTTTAGGCTTGCACACGTTCCTCGTTGCACTTTCCTTGCGCAAAATCACTGAGACAGCACTATCGTGGTGCTGGTGGCCAAACTAAATATTAATTTTTAGTTAGCATGAGCTAACGTTAGTGCTAAGATCTGCTTTGCAGCGACGGTTGCGCCCAAACTATCATTTGCTTACATCCGAGCTGAAGTGGGGCGATGGCTCTATGCTTTATAGGTTTTTGGCAAGAGCTCCTTGAGGCTTTTGCAAAGCTTTATCGCAAGCGCTTGCGGGCATTGGGATATAATTTGCGCGCGACGAAGAATCAGGTGATGCCTTGCTGGATCAAGGCTTCAAGTTAGAAAAAAATAGACTGCAAAGTCTTGTGTTGCTGCTGTTGAGGAGTGTGTTTGTGGGATTTGTGACAAATTTAGCGATTAAAGGTAAAGCCAAGTTTTTAGTGTCACAGGTGCAGATCGCCAGCATGATCGAGGGGCGTTTACGCGTTATTTACTCTGAGCTTAAACACGATGCGGAGCTGCGCTCACAGGTGCACAATGAACTGTCGCAGATTAAAGAGATCACCTCCTTTACCATTAATCCAATAACGGGCTCAGTGGTGATTAACTACGATCAGACTAAAGCAGCACAGAATCAGTTTTTGTCTGAGCTCTTGCTCCAAGCCCATGCTAAGTGGCAGAAGGCACGGGCCTAAAGCCCTGCAAGGCTAAAGCCTTGAAGGCGAGAGCCTCATGTGGTCAAACCATCTGGCTTAAGCCTTAAGGGTCTTACTTTTTTGTAATAGAGGAGATGTGTTTTGGGCAATCTGGGTATGCAATTAGGCATTAAAGTGGGATCCACGCTACGCTCTTCACTGGGCTCATTTTTTAGCTCCGAAAACCGTGGCCTGATCATCGCGCACGCCATTCTTGGCCGTCGCCGTTATACCACTGACGTCTTAAAAGGACAGAGCTCTGAGACCTGTGCCTTAATCGAGCAGGCTATTTGTAAGGTCGACTATGTGACTTCCTGTAAGGTCAATCCGGTTACAGGCAGTTTAACTGTTACCTATACCTGTGATGAGCCTACTGCCAGTGCCTTTTTTGAGGGTGTATCACATACTTTAACCGGCATGCATGCTCAGCACGAAAAGACAGTGATCCCAACCTCCATGATTTCGGCCAGCTATCACTTAAACGATCAGGCACGCGCTATTCGCGATCAAATGCGTAATTTCATGAATCACGCTGAGCCGTTATTTATCAGCCGTCTGGTCGGTTTGAGCTTTTTAGGCTACGGACTGTTTCGTATGGTTTACCGTGGCGATCGTCCTTCTGGTATTCAGGTGTTCTGGTGGGGTATGGCGCTGTTATTACGTCGCTCACACCGTGATGCTCCAGCTAATCAAAACAATCCATTACCACCACGCCAATAGCCGTCAATAGCATAGCGGCATTAGAGCTCTAAGTACTTAGCCTGAGCTTTTGGCCATGTGCTCATGGTTCACAGATCACTGGCCAGAGCCCATAGTTTTGCTTGTTTTGGCCTCGTGTGAGGCTCCTTGCTTCTGCTAGTCCCAAGATGTTTGGTGTTAGCAGAAGCACAGGTGTAGGAATAAGGTGTTTCCTATGCAATCTTTGTCTTTTGCTTTAGATGCAGCCAGCGTAGAAGACAGTCTGGATGCGGCTCAACTTGAAGCTAAGGTGCGCTCCTTTCCTGGAGTGCTCAGTGCTTGTTATCGTCCGCAACAGCAGCGTTTAGTCGTGTTATTGTCCGATAAGGCCCCTAAGTTGCGCATTAAGACTGCTATTTGGCGTTTATTGATGCAAGGGTATGTCAGCTCCGCCAAAGATCTGTTAAATGGAGCTAACGACTCACTGCAGGATTTAAGTGCTGTCAATGTGGCTCATGCTGCCAATGAGCGGGTGCGTCATCCTTCTCGAGTGCGTGCAGGCATTGCTCAGGCCTCTAAGGTAGCCAAGCAAGCTGGTGCTGTGGGCGTGACTGAGCAGGCTGTAGCTCAAGCTCGCGCTGCTGTACAGAAGAAAGAAGAACATGAAGATATCGGTGCAGAGTTAGAACACCACAAGCGCAGTGCCATTATCTCTTTGGTCGGCCTTGGTGCATTTGAGCTCTTACGTCGCTTCAATCCTACTTTGTATGCTTCTACCACCATGCTGCGCTCAGCTATGGTGCTCTTAATGTCCATGGATCTGCTGCGCTCTGGCGTGCGTGATGCCATTAAAGAGCGGCGGCCAAATGCTGAAACCTTAACTGTAACTGCCATCATTGCTTCAGTGTTGGCCAAAAAGCCTGAGTCTTCGCTGAGTTTGTTGGCAATTTCGCACTTTGCTGAAGGCTTAACCACTTTAGCTGCCAAGAAAGCACGTAAGAACATCACTGATCTGGTGTCTCTCGAGTCGCAAGAGGTATGGGTACGTGATGAAAAAGGTTTTGAGCGTAAAGTTCCTGTAGATCAAGTCAAGCCTGGCATGGTGGTCTCTATTCACGATGGTGAAAAGATCTGCGTGGATGGTGTGATTGTCAAAGGCCAAGCAGCAGTAGATCAAGCAGCTATTACCGGTGAATCTGTGCCAGCCTCAAAGAAGGTGGGCGATAAAGTCTTTGCTGGCAGTAACATCCGCTTAGGCGAGATCACGGTGCGTGTGGAAAAGGTTGGTGATGACACCTCCATTGCGCGTATCGTGCACTTAGTTGAGGATGCCCAAAACCGCAGAGCACCAATTCAGAGTTATGCCGATCACATGGCCACTTCTTTAGTGCCGGTGTCCTTTATCGCCGCTGCTGTGGTGTATTTAGTGACCCATGATCTGCAGCGTGTGCTCAATATGCTCTTTATTGACTTCTCCTGTGGCTTAAAGCTCTCGACCGCCACTGCTATGTCAGCTGCTATTTCGCGTCTGGCTAAAGATGGTGTGCTGGTTAAGGGTGGTAGCTTCATTGAGCAAGCCGCTTCGATTGACACGGTAGTCTTAGACAAGACTGGTACTATCACCAAGGGCCATCCAGAAGTAGTCAATGTTGATACTACAGATCAGTTAAAGGTCAATACTATTTTAGCTTTGGCCGCTAGTGCTGAAGAGCACAGCTCGCACCCAATGGCTATCGCTATCTTAGAAGAGACCAATAAGCGTCAGCTCCAAGTGCCACCTCATATTGATACCCGCAATGTGATTGCTCGTGGTATTGAGGCTGAGATCGGCCCATATGAAGAGTTTGAGGGTGGTACTGTCTTGGTTGGCTCTCGTACCTTTATGCAGGAGCGTCAAGTCAGCGGCTTAAACGAGTATGTGGAAAAGCGCGTCAGTGCTACCGGCTCTCTGATCTACATTGCAGCCAATGGCAAGCTGGTAGGTGTGATTGAGTCTTCAGATCCAGTGCGTACTGACTTTAAGCGTGCCATCAACCGTATGCGCTTTGCCGGTATCGAAGAGATCGTGATGCTGACTGGCGATAACGAAGCTACAGCCGCTAAGATTGCTGGTACTTTAGGCTTAGATACGTATAAGGCCGAGGTGTTGCCAGAGGATAAGGCCTCCTTTGTGGCTAACCTGCAACGTACTAGTGTAAAACTGCAGAAATAAGTAACAATTAAGTTACTGTGTGCTAACTCTAGAAAAATATGAAAAAATAGAGGGCATGAACACAAACAAAAACCCTCTATTATCGGGCGAGCTTCCAATTGATGGAAA
>DXEV01000095.1 GCA_019114785.1 Candidatus Anaerobiospirillum pullistercoris
ATGGGGGTTGATGACTTTGTTTAGGATGGAGGTCACATGCTCTATGTCTAGGCATGAGGTTCCCGCTTAAAGCGTTGTGCTACAAACACAACGCAAATTTTTTAATTTTTTCTTGGGGGTTTGACGTCCACGCAGCAAAACGGCTTTACCCGAGCATGGCTAAAGACACAAGTCGGGGGTCTAGAGAGCCTTAGCCTTAACGGTGAAAGCGTTAGCTACAGCGGCAGCTGCACCAGCGGATACAAAACCAGCAGGCATAGCAGAGCGCAGACGAACTAAGCCCAGAGCGCGATTAACGTGAAAGACAATGGAGGCGAGACCCAGAAACAGCTCAGGGATGAGCTTTGGGCAAGAAAGGAAGGAAATACTCATAAAGAAATCTACCACGAAATGTAATCTGAACGAATATCGACCATCATGATGACGGTTGATATGGCCGGTTAGGCACTTCAGAACCCTCGTAGTAGAACGGGCGGGCTTATTGGGGCTTGCGCCTTATTACACCCATACCTAACCACTGATTCAAAGCATTATACCAACGAATAAGTAGCAACGCTAGGACATACACTGAATCGGTATAACACTTTACTACTACGAAAATACTGAAATACCAACTTGAGTAGTCGAGTTCTGAAGCTCAACGCTCAAGTAAGGCTTGCGCCTTAAATTTAGTAAATCACTTTCTTCCAAGGGATGCAAGTATTTTTTACACATTTTGCAGAAATGGCTAAAGATAGCGGTTTCTTAAGGATCTTAAGGACACAAGCGGTTAAGACTAGCGTTAGGACGTTAGGACGGCAGTACTGGCCCAAAGCAAGAATGGCTAAAGGCACAATCCTGACTTCCTGCTTTGAGACCTTGAGACTTAGTTCCAACAGAAGCATTAGCTACAGAGGCACCTAATACACCTGTCGCAGTGGACAACTCAACAGTAATTACCGGAGTGCTATTTAGAAGGGATTAGATGCTCTGGCAGATCTGACAGATCTGGGCAGATTACCGAAGTAAACCACCTCAAAAAGGCTCACAAAACGTATAAGTAAAATAACTTTATATATGCAATTTGCGCTAAAATAGTGCGTAAAATTCTGTTGTTTGTATTAATTTAGTGCAAAATTTTCTTGCAAAGAAACTACACTGTATACCTGATTATTACTGAGTTTGTTTAAAAAAATCGGTCAGATCTGTAAAAAGTACTTGACATATTATTTTTCTTCTGGTAAATAAATATAACAGAGATTATTGTACCTGTTAAACTTTACTGTACTTTACTGGTATACAAGAGCATATACCACACCGAACCGAATAAAATGTGACTGACACAAACCTGCTGACAGAGCTGTGCTCGGTTCTGTACCCTCCCCTACTGACCGATCTTACTGGTCTAAGCCTCCACTGTCTCTTGCCTTTAGACCTGTAGCAGGTTCTCTCCGATATCACAGCGCCCGCCCCTACTTTTTCCTAACCCTTTGAGGAATTATCAGACAGCTCAGCAGTGCTATCTTCGATGACGCAGTTTTCTCTGCCAAGACGTAACATGTCTGACCCTTATGCCGTTATTGCCAATGCTTCCATCGCACGCAATCTGTGGTCATTAATGTTCCTACTCTGCTAATAGCAAAGAGGGGCGGGCGCTGGTGTAGCGGTTCCGCCCCTCTTCAGTAAGGATTGACGTGCTCTCAGCTGTGCCAATTTTCACTGGGTGTAATCGTAGCTTGAGCACGTTGTGGCATAGTGCCACCTAGCAGTACTGTCTTAAGCCTAAGCTTTGATTGTCAGTGGCAGGTTATCTGACTCACGCACAAAGGAGTGGAAGTTCAACTCTGTTACCCCATAACGACGGATCAGTGGACTTTGTGACAGATCAGTTGCTTGCTCCAAAAACTTATCCCAGTCCCAGATCAGCAAATCTAAGTACAGGTATTTATGTCCTAAGGCATAACCGATAACATCGACTTC
Source organism: Candidatus Anaerobiospirillum pullistercoris (assembly GCA_019114785.1). Lineage (GTDB taxonomy): Bacteria > Pseudomonadota > Gammaproteobacteria > Enterobacterales > Succinivibrionaceae > Anaerobiospirillum > Anaerobiospirillum pullistercoris. Next base: position 1,960 of record DXEV01000095.1, read on the forward strand.
TAAATCCAGCTTGGCTTTGAGCTCTGTACCTAAGTCCTTAAGGAAACTGAGAGCATAAGCCATGTTGCGCACCTCATCACTATAGGATGAAGCTTCGGCAGCTGTTGTTTTGGTTGCTTTGGCTGAGCGCTTTGCAGGCTTACTCTGTGGCCCTTGTATACGATCCCAAATCTGTTGCGCTTGTGAGAGCAGCTCAGCACTTAGATCCACATCACCAGCAATTGAGCCAATATTGGTCTTAGTAGAGGCAGCGGTAGTCCCAGCGCTGGCTGATGCAACCTCTGGGCTGTCCTTGGCCGCAGCTTTATGTCCTCTGCCCTTAGTCACTTTGGCGTCTGTGCTTGCTCCAGAAGCGCTATTTGCTGCGCCTTGTGGCTTTTGTTGCAATTGGGCTAAATCTACGTAGATGAAGCCTGCATTGGCGTGCATTTGCAGCAAACGGCTCATGTTGCTATTCATCGTATCAGAGTCTAACTCTACGACCTGATTGCCTTGGTAGTACTCAGACAGCAACTGATAGCAAGCGGTACGACCGTAGTACACATCCTCGCGCAGTGGGTATTTTGCGATCACCTGCTGATAGTCTGTTTGAGACAGTGGCGATCTACGAGCAGGCTCACACAAGAGATCTTCCATCTGAGCTTGCTTACTTGCTTTGCGCAATGCCGTCTTTTGCTCGCTAGAGCTCATAAAGCTGCTGACTTCTTCCTCTTGTTGAGCTGGATCCTCTGGCCACACGTAAGAATGCAAGGTGTAACGATAGAACAGATCACAGGAGGCACTAGCACCAAAAAAGCGTTGCCACGAATAGGCATATCTCAGCTTTGGCAGGTCTTTCACTTTCACCACAAAAGGCCTAGACCAGTCGATAGTCAGCAAATCGCTATTGCTCTTGGTGAGCGTGAGTATCTGCACTGGTTCCTTGATCAGACGAGCACCAAAAGCGCCCTTGGCTAAGACCTTGGCCTCATGGAAGTGCTGCTCTACCCACGATTTTCCTAAGAAAGAACACAAGAATCGTGGCAAGTAATCGGCTATGGTCTTGGAGTTGGCGTCCAGCTCAAAATCAAAAGGCTTAAACTCGCCACCAAAATAGATATCGTAGCGAGATGATAGCGCCTCCGCACCAGCCGCTTGATTGGCCTCAATTGCTGCATTTACCTTGGCTGCAATGACGTTTTTTGTAATCTTGCCTGCGTTCGGCTGCATTTTGGAGCACGTAAACAAAGTTATCGCCATCGTGTCTATTCATGGCACTTCCTCAAATTAACTATGACCGAAGCAGGCAAACAGCTCAAGCTAAGCGGAACGATAGGAGTTGTCTGACAAGCATCTACCCGACACAGTAATAAGTGTAACGGAAATAAGCAATAGCATCGCAACATTAGACCTTGATGGCCGTCACGCTGTTAAGGCCAGTGTAGCGCTAATCTGCTAAAGAGTACTGGTAGACAGGCAGCACGAACTTCTATACGCCTCTATGAGCGCAGTTTAATCAGCGCCCGCCCCTCATGAAAAAAATCCTTCCACTCACATCCACTGCCGCTCGACTACCTCCTACCATCTTTTGGGAAGAACGCCACAAAATAGCCGCAAAGGCTTATCCGGCGTGGTCTTACGGCCTTTTTTGCGGCTCAGTTTTTTGCAATTTGCACGGATTTTGTGTTCTGGCAGATGGGGAATATGATGGTGATAGTGGCGCTGCGATTGTCGCTATGCGCTGAAAATTGAGCTTATAGCTAGCGCAGTTTGCACTCCCGTTAAGGGAAAGCGGTGGGGTTTGGCTCTGCTTCTTTCCTTAGAAGGAAGACGCTAATGGCTTGCTTGTAAGCTTGTTTCTTGTTGGAAGGGAGAAAAATGTCCAGCAACATCGAAGATGGAGTCGCTCAAACTCCACACTCTATTTTATTGCACCCATGGATTAACCGCCTGAACGAAGTGTATTTTAGATACCTCTTTGCTTCTGAGGAGCGCAAGCCTCTAGCCATCGACTTCTTGTCGTCAGTTTTTGCGGACAAGGAAGCCATCTGCCTGTCAGGCAAAATTGTGGATGTGAAAGTTCACACTGAGGTTCCGCTCTCCACTTGCTCTCAGCTGCTCACTAATTTCCTTGATCTCGAGGTGATCTCGGAAAAAGACGAGCATGTATTTGTGGCCTTAATGACCACTCCTGAGCCAGTGTCTGTCAAAGGTGATCTTAAGTCTTTCATTGGCGACAATGATCTTTTCTATTGCTCCTACCTGATCTCTAGACAGGATCATCGGATTAGTGATCTTGAGCCTTTGCCAGAGGCGAAGCCGGTCATGGTTGTGAATTTGCTCCAGTTTGAGCTCCACACCGATCGCGAGCAGTACCATTCTCGTTATGAAATGAGAGAGACCACAACCCATGCTCTCTTAACCGATCTGTTTTCCATTCACCATATCGAAATCCCAAAATGTGTAAAGGGTAGTGACCCTGCTAAGCAGGATTCACGTTTGCGCCAATGGTGTTACTATCTCACGGGCAACAAAAATTTCTCCTTAAGAGGAGAGATATATAACCAATTAGTTGAGGCAGATTTTAATTTTGTGAACGATTCTAAGCTTATGGCTCTGTATCGCACACAAGAAGACGTTGCTACAAGACTTCAGGGGCTCTTAACGCATGCGTGGCGGAATGGTCGTGATGAGGAGTCGGAAAAGCTATTCGCTACGGCCCGTCGCCTCCTCGATAGCGGCATGAGCAAAGAGCAAGTGCAACAATTCACTGAATTGCCAAGCTTTCTCATTGAGAGGATCTCCCGTTCTTAGCTCACTGGCCGGTTAAGCCCTTACGACGCATGGGTGTAAGGAAAACCATAGGTTGGCGCTGATTTGGCGCTGATCCTGAAGTGAAAGCCGCTATAATCTTATCTTGTGGTTCTTATGGGGCCACAAACTTAGCTCTAAGCTCTCAGTTCTTAGCTTTAGAGCTAGTGAGATAGATTAATTGAGGAGCTTTTCCCATGCCTAGCACGAGCAGAGATATGCCGCCATCATTTTTCTCTTGCCATCTCAATGCTCATAATTGGCTAAAGAGCCTTGCTACAGGAGAATTGTCAGCTCAAAACCCTGACAGCTGGCACCAACAAGGCTTACACCTCCTCAAGAAGCATTTTGCTGATCAAGGCACTACTCTCGACTCTCAAGAGATCAGCTTAATTCGCCCTAATGCTAAGCAATTGGGCATTGCCCGAAATATCCTGATCTCTTACGGCTTCTCGCCTATTAATGGCGAGATCGAAGACCCAAACAAACTGCAGGCTCTGCTAAAGGATGTGCGCGATAGCTCTGAGCAAGCTAACAGCCTGCCAGTGATCAATAGCGCGCTTACTGGCGCTGAGTTAGCCAAAGCCTTAGTTGCTTCTCTACAAAGATGGGCTTGGCTCCAGCTAAAAAACGCTTTAGCCCTATCACCTACCATAGACAGCACCAATGCCGCCATCGATGGTGAAATCCGAGAAGCACCACGTAAGCTCACCCCACACGCTAAGGCCTTGTTAACCTTGCTGGGACTTAGCATTCCCGCCACCATTGCCTGCGTATGGTATTTCTCTGCTGACGAATCTGCACAATCTCGAGCCTCAACGCTCTTCGCTCAATGCCAAGCCAACGATGCAGAGGCCTGCACTCATCTCGGTGTAATGTATCAGGCAGGAGACGAAATACGGGCCAACCCTTATGTCGCTCAAGCTCTCTTCACCAGAGGGTGCGCCTTACATAACGAGGAAGCTTGTGGCTATTTGGGGCAGATCTACGCTGCAGGCCAAGAGGTGGATTTTCACGCATTGCCCGATCTGCCAGGTCAGGCAAACTACTCTGAGCAAGAGATTGAGCTAATGCGCCGCATGTTGCTCGAAGGTGAAGACAGTCGTAATGTGCTTAACTTGGGCACAGAATAGCTGTTGCTTGAGAGACAGGCATATTAGTGATGTTGCTGGCTGTCGATGCGCTTGGACTGAACCGCCCACATATCCACCCTCGTAAGAGTGAGATTAGCAGACGTTTAACGCTGATACAGCGCCATTTCCAAGCTCTTCTCGTGTGTGCTGGATCCGATGGGTGTCAACAGTATTTGTAAAAAATTTCTGACGGCACATGAGACTATGTTGGCCTAAAGGAGCTTCAGACCATCCCGTGCGTAGCTAAGATTAAAATGTGGGCATAGCTCTGTGCATGCTATG
>DXEV01000096.1 GCA_019114785.1 Candidatus Anaerobiospirillum pullistercoris
AAGTTAGATAGGGCTAACAGCAGATACAAAAGTAGCGCCCTAAAAGAGAGCAAGGGCAGAGAGGCAGTAGGTCGCCTTTTCGTAAATGTTGTTTATTAATTATTTTTAATAAAAACGAAAAATCCGCAAACGTTTGCACATGATGCTAAAAAGGCGTATTTAAGGGGAATTTTAAAAAGTACAGTAAGTACAAGCGTAGAAATTGATTAGTTTTACTAATGGAGAAAAGGGCAAAAATCCCTGCATAGTCTTCGGATAGATTGGGGGTGATATAAGGGCAAAAAGCCTGTATTTATCGTGATTTGCGTGGAGTGATCTACTTGTATGCAAGATAGAGCAAAATTTTTTGAAGACTTTTCAAGCGTAAAAAGAGGCAAGGGGTACGAGATAGGATGGTATGAGGTGCTGATAGTGGGATTAGGTCTAGGGCTAGGTCTTAGGCCAAGCCAATTTTTAGGTTAGAATGGCGCTGTTAGCAGGTGAAAGGCTCTCAAGCTAAGACTTCACACGTTAAGGTTAAGGCCTAAATTATTGTTGGTTGCCTCAACAGAGGACTGAGATCTGGTGGTGGAGTAGTGACACCAATGCAGTGGGTGTTAATGGCCATGCGAGATCTCTTTTTGGTGTTAAGGCAGGGCAAAGTCAGCGAGGTGATGAGAGGATAGGGGCAAAGGCTCTTCGAGCTGAGCATCAGCTGTCACCCGTTAAGTCTTTTGGGGTTAGATTAAGAAGGAGATAACGCTGTCTCTCCTGTGTAAATATAGGGGTTTCCGCGTTAAATGTTCTATGGATGAGCTTAAGCAACTGCTCATGAGCCACGATATTCGTGAGCGCAATTTGGAAATGGTGCTACGTACTCTGCACAAAGAGCAGGTGGCTACTGCTTCTAAGCTGAACAAGCTTACAGGCTTGTCTGTGGTCACCGTTAATAAGCTGCTCTCGCAGTTAGTGCAATCGGGTCAGGTGACTGAGGGAACCAGAACCAAGAATCTTAAGGGACGTCCTGCCACCACTTACCACTTCAATGCTGCCTATAAATTGGTGCTGATTATTTCCTGCTACAAGCGTGGTGGTCATGATTATGCCGGTTATTCCATCCATGATCTTTTTGGCGAGTGCATTGAGCGCCGCGAAGAGCTGCTGCAAAGTGTGCACACTGATGAGTTTAAGGTAGCCATTGAGAACTATCTGGAGCGCTACCCAAAGATCGCCATGATTGGCATTTCGATGCCATCAGATAGTATTGGTGGTCGTATGGCCTCGGCTTTGCGTCGTGATCCGCTGTCTAAGCGTTTAGCGCAGCACATGAAGAACCGCTTCCATTTACCAGTATTCTTCGAGACCGATATTAATGCTGCCACTCTAGGTGCATTTAAGCGCCATGTGCAATATGAGTTCGTGTGCGGTCTAGCCCTTGTCCCTGGTAGATCTCCAGTCTGTTCGTTTTGTTATAACGGTTCTCTGATCCGTGGCCGTGATGGCCTAGCAGGAGAGGTAAAGCACTTCCCAATGTATAACAACATTGGCATTCTGCCACTGGATCCAGAGGCGGCCAATGATTTGGCAGTGCGAACTCTGCAGGCTGTGACCTGTGTGCTTAATCCAGCCTTGATTGTGGTGTATTCCGAGAGCTTAAAATCTGGCCCGACTTTGGCGGATCGTTTAAAGCGTCGCTTAAGTAATGAGGCTGAGATCGTGTTAATGCCAAAGATCGAAGTCACGGATAAGATCCGCGAGGATATTGTCTCGGGCATGATCACTCTGTGCTTGCAGTACCTGTAGAAGCCACTGCTAGCCAAGGGATGTGCACTTTATGCTGCAGAGGTGCTCGGATTGTAATTGGTGGGTGAATGCGGCTTTGGGGACAGTGACAGCCACTGAAAAGCTGCAAATGATTAGGCTTACTGCAGCACTTGCGTGAAACTGGGAGCTAGCCTTTGCCCAGCTTGAGCTGTAGTGAGGGAATGCCAACACACCAAACGCGTATTGGCGGCGTCCTTATAGGCGGAATAAGGCATAGGGGAAAGCTGCGCGTCTTTTGAGCCTTTAGTTGCCGCTAAAAATCGGTTGAAAAAACATGTTTGTTCTTGGGCTCGGGTAGAAAGACGCTAATTTACGCTACAGGATCGTGGTGAGATACGTATAGCTGTCTTGGATCAAAAAGTCTGTTTGTGATGGTGAAAAAGCTGATTGTGTGGCTTGTTTATGGCGTTGCAGGGCAATAGCAGACAGCGTTTTCTGTGTATAAATTTGTACGTTTAGCGGCTTTACTGATATAAAAAATATTTAACGCTCGTGGCAAAGGTGCTACACTAATAACCAATACGCTTGGTAGTAGATCAAATTAAAAAAGTAGAAAGGATAATGGTGCTCTAAACGCAGTAACGAATTATTGGTTTTGTGCTGCAAAGATTTGCTCTGACAAGTTCTGAGCTGATCTGACCTAGGCTGTACCACGCTAAATTGCTCTTGGTTGTAGGCTGCTAGTGCAGCACTCTCAGAGCAAAAACATGGACTGCAAGGGATATGGCAATACAGTATTGCGGTACCGTGGTTCCGCAGTGCCGTGACATGAGCTTTGCACGTGTCCTATTGCTCAGTAGGATAGAACTCTGCTTTGTGGCGCAAGATACCGAAAGACCCAAGATGCAAAACAGGGTGGTGCCTTAAGGCAAAAGTTACTGGGTGTGCCCTTGGTTGCACAAGCAGCTGGAACACGTTAATCAGCCTATACTCGGAGTTTTGTTCGTGTCGAACAAAGCATTAGCCTGAGAAGACTTCACATTCATTCCTGCTTTTTAGGTTTTACTGGATTGCTCAAGCTGTATTGTATGAGGTCGCATATTCTTATCTCTCTACTGATGGAGAGGATAGGAGCTCACGACTGGGTGCTAATTGCATCTGCTTTTCTGAGACTCAAAGGCAAGAGCTTAACTTCTTGAGTCAAGGTGGTGATTTTGTGACTGTTACGGTTCCTCGTGGTCGAAGGTGAGTTGCATTTGTTATTGCCACGTAGGACTGCGCTTTAGGTTTTGAGGTTGATTATGGTAATTAAAGCTACCAAGACTACTCCGATGGGAGATTTGATGAGTAGTGACGATAAGATGGTAAATAAGTGGACTCAGGCTCGACGCTTAGAGTTCATTGATTTCCGTTTAAGCTGTGATGGCAAGATTAATCGTCGCGATCTTGTAGATTTCTTCGGCATCTCCATTCCACAGGCATCTTTGGACTTATCTCGTTACCATCAATTAGTACAAGAGGCTGTGCCACCTCGTTTAAATCTGGCCTACGATCGTCACCTCAAGTACTATGTCAGAACTAGCGACTTTAAGCCTCTTTACCCTCAACTGA
>DXEV01000097.1 GCA_019114785.1 Candidatus Anaerobiospirillum pullistercoris
AATAGATACAGAAATAAGGGCTAAATATTGGCATAAACCCATTTAAGATCGAGTTCTTTTCTTTAAATATTTTCAGATTAAATTGTGTTCATGGGTGCAATGTAATAATGTTTTGTGCGTGGTATCCACTCGCTGGTGCTGCTTTGGGCTGTACCAAAAACACGTCAAACCATGGCACAGGAGAGAGTGTTGCTCAAGATCGGCATTCTTATGCTATAATCTGCCCCCGAGTTGACCGGGCAATCGCTGCCGGAACACGTGCGCTTTAGGCATACGGTTCTGGGGGAGGAAAGTCCGAGCTCTACAGGGCGAAGGTGCCAGGTAACGCCTGGGGGGTGTGAACCCACGACAAGTGCAGCAGAGAGCAGACCGCCGATGGCCTTAGGGCACAGGTAAGGGTGAAAGGGTGCGGTAAGAGCGCACCGCGTTGCTAGTAATAGTTAACGGCTAGGTAAACTCCACCTAGAGCAAGATCAAATAGGCCCCCGCATAGTGTGGCCCGCACTGGGGGGCGGGTCGATTGCTTGAGCCTAAGCGTGAGTTTAGGCCTAGATGAATGATTGCCACTTAGAAATAAGTACAGAACTCGGCTTACAGGTCAACTCAATATCTCCTATCTCTGATCTCACTTCTGTTCCACTTCTAGTCCACTTCTATCTTCCTCTTGCCTCTTTTGTTTTCCCTTCCCGTCTTACGTTGCATAGTTCTCATTTTTTAGATTTTTGTGCTCTCATTTGGCAATTTGGCCTGTTTTGTTCTTGCTTTGCAGGCAAAATCTTTTGATACTCTTTTTTAGTGAGGTTAAGTGCACAGCACAAGTACCGCAAGGTGCGGCCATATTGGGGCAAAGAGCGCAAACGCAAAAGCGCAAATGCTTAGTCATGCGAGGCTATTGGGGGTGCAGGTGCACATTCTGTAAAAGGGGGAGTTGTTATGGGCAGCCAGGTTCAATGGGCACAAGCAGTAAGCAGTGCCAAATGTATTGCTGAAAGCGAGCAGAGTAAGGGTAAGCCTTGGCAAGTGCTGCTGGCAGCCGTGGTGTTGGGTAGTTTAGGGCTCATGGGCAGTAACTCAAGTTTCGCGGCCGAAGCTGATACTGTTACTGCTGATGCAGCTACTGCTACTGCTAGCGCTGCAATAGGCCCTGTCAAATGCGTGAGCAATGTGCCTGATGACTACAAGGGTAAGGTGTGGCAGATCGGTACTGATAACGCCTTTGCTCCTTTTGCCTATGTCGATGCTAATGGCGAGCTCAAAGGCATTGATGTGGAGCTCTTTGCGGCTATCGCTAAAAATCAAAACATCAAATACCGCATGTGCTCTGATGATTTCTCTGGCCTTTTGACTGAGCTGAATGACGGTAAGTATGACGGCGCTATGGCAGGTATCAGCTTTACCGTGAAGAGAGCGCAGTATTTTGATTTTTCTAAGCACTACTACAACTCGGCCGTGGCGGTTGTGATGCCACAAGACATGACTAAAGTCCTAACGTCCGTTGAAGCGGTACAAGACAAGACGGTAGCGGTAAAAGACGGCACCTTGGGCATGGACTTAGCCGAGGGACTGCAAGAGCGGCAAAAGATTGAGATTAAGACCTACACTAACACTGCTGATTCCATGCAGGCAGTAGAAAGTGGAGAGGCAGATTGCCTGTTAGAAGACTACCCAGTGGCCGTATATGAGCTGATGTCAGGCAAGTACCCTTCGCTGGTGATTGCGGTGCCGCGTCTGCCTAATATTGGTAAGAGTGAGTCCTATCACTTCCTCGTACCAAAGAACAATAAGGATGCACAGCAGCTGTTGCAGAGCTTTAATCAGGGCTTAGATCAGATGATCACTAATGGCACCTATAAGCAGGTGATCGAAAAGTATCTGCCAGAAGTTCCGGCTAGCCTCTTATCCTCAGATAAGCCAAATATCGTCATTAAGCCCGAGGTCGTAAAAGAAGGCTCTGAGCTCTAATTTCTGTCAGGGGCGGGCGCTGTGAATGCAATTTGCGTCGACTTGCGTTGACTTGTGTCGACTTGCGTCGACTTGCGTCGACGCTGAGCAGCGCCTTGCAGTGTAGAGTAGGGGAGGGTAGTGCTGAACCGCGCCTAGCGGTCAGCACGGTCAGCATGGTGCAGGCGGCTCTGTGCCGCCAGCGCTAGTCGATGTTTGGTCGATCTTCGGCTAGCGTTACAGGGTAGATATAGCGGCGGCCTTGGCGCTCCACTGTAATATTGAGCTCTGTTCCTGGACTGGTGCTTGAGATCACGTCAATGAGCTCACGCACATTGTGAATACGCTTTTGATCTACCTGTACGATGATATCGCCTTCTTGAATATGGGCAATGGCAGCAGGGCCTAATGGATCTACATAGCGCACCAGCACTCCATTGACGTTGTTATTGGCAATGAGCTCGGCATTTTCATCGGAAATGCCCAGATAGCCACGGATCACACGACCATGTAAGAGGATCTCGTGCATGACGCGCACAACCAGCTTGGTTGGGATCGCAAAGCCGATACCGTAAGTGCCATAGCGGTGGTTGTTGAATGACGCGGTATTGATGCCCACCAGATCACCATTGGTATTGACCAGAGCGCCACCCGAATTACCTGAGTTAATTGGCGCATCTGTTTGGATGAGATCTTGTAGGCCCTCGCGGATGTTCATCATCTCTCGGGTGAGTAGGCCAGATCCGGTACGTGCGGTGGCGGAGATAATGCCATGGGTGACAGTAAGGCCTAGGTTGTTAGGATTGCCTATGGCTAAAACCACATCGCCTACTCGTGGGGTGTAATTTTGATCGATAGGGATGGCTTGTAGATTTTGCGCATTGATCTTGAGTACAGCAATATCGGTGCGGCGATCGTAGCCTACGATAAAAGCTTGCCGTAGCTTGCCATCCATGGTTTGCACCCAGACGGCACGATTAGGCTCGTTGAGCGAGGGGATCACGTGGTAGTTGGTGATGATGTAGCCGTTAGGGCTCATGATGACGCCCGAGGCAGAGGTCGTGATCTCTCCGGTCTCAGTGGAAATGCCGGTGTAGTCCTGATTGAGTCGTGAGACGTAAATATTGACCACGCTTGGGCTAGCGCGGGCTACGGCATAACTGTAGGAAGTGATTTCTTTATTCGAGGTGTAGAGCTGATCACCAAAACGCTCACCTAATTGTGGGTTGATGAGCAAGGCAATGCCTGCTGCCACTAAGCCTAGTGCGACCGGAAATATGAAGAAAGTAAACCAAGGTTTACGCAGAAAGTTGACTTTGGCAGCCATCAAAAGCAATTCCCAGAGAGCACCACCGGCTGGGAAAGATCAGCAGGTAGTAGGAGCACTTTAGCTTGAGGTAGCTGGCAAGTCTTAAGACATGACGAGAAGCTCAGCTAATGGTGCTATTTAGAGACAAAAGCAAAATACCAATGCGCATTAATAGCTCATCCTCGCAGCGCTAGATCTCACAGCCATTACTGGTGGTTGTAAGGCATGCTGCATGGCTCATATTTTAGCAAAATCCCTTTGTTGCTTTAGAGCTTTGCTCGTTCTTTTTCAGAAAACGAAAAAAGCCGGAACTCAAAGAGAGAACCGGCTTTTCGTGAGGCTTAATGTGGCCGAGCTTGTCTCTCGGCCTCATGCACACTAAGCGTATTGCCCCCTGTCGTTAGGCTGCGCTTGTTGCGCGCTTGGTGGCAGGAGGGCGCTGTGATTAACGCGATGGTAAGGTTAAGTACAGAGTGGTGTCACCACGCTGGATACGTAAAGCGCTGACACGGCCCTTGGACTTGCTGAGCTTATCCTTGAAGTCATTGATGGTCGAAACACGATCGAGGTTGACGGAGGTGATGACATCGCCTTCACGTAAACCTAAGCGGTAGGCCATAGAGCGGTTTTCAATGGCAGTGATCTCCACGCCACCACCGTCGTGGTTGGCAAGGGTAGCACCCTCAAAGACCTCAGAGAGCTGACCTGCATCTTTGCCTGTGATCTCTGTTGGCTCTTGCAGTGTGACATTGACAGTGAGCTCTTCACCCTCACGGATCAAGCCGAGTTTAGCTTTAGCACCTGCACCTAAGGTGGCAATAGTGGCACGAAGTTCACCAAAGGAGCTGATCTTCTTACCATTGATGGAAACAATGATGTCACCAGCCTTGATGCCAGCCTTTTCAGCGGCGCTGCCCTCCATCACTTCGTTCACAAAAGCACCGGTAGTGCCTGTATAACCAAAGCTTTGAGCCAGATCTGGGGTCAGCTCAGTACCTGTTACACCTAAGGTGCCACGACGTACTTCACCGAACTCTTGTAACTGAGCGACTACCGACTTCACCATGGATACAGGGATAGCAAAGCCGATACCGATATTGCCACCGTTAGGGCCTAAGATAGCGGTGTTAATACCGATCAATTCGCCACGTAAATTGACTAAAGCACCACCTGAGTTACCAGAGTTAATGGCAGCATCAGTTTGGATAAAGTTTTCGATGTTCTCGATGTTGAGGCCAGTACGACCTAAGGCGGAAATAATACCGGAGGTAACAGTTTGACCTAAGCCGAATGGATTACCGATTGCGACCACGAAGTCACCGACCTCGAGATCCTCGGAGTTATCCATACGGATTGCAGTTAATCCCTCGAAGTCTTCTAATTGCAGCAGGGCGAGATCTGTATGAGGATCTGAGCCGATCTTCTTGGCATCAAACTCACGGCCATCAGAAAGGGCGATGCGGATCTCTTTGGCGTCTTCAACCACGTGGTGGTTGGTGACAATGTAGCCTTCTTTAGCGTCAATGATCACACCAGAGCCTAAAGCACGGAACTCACGTTGACGTCCTTGGTTGAGTTGCGGGAACATGAAGCGGAACTCCTCTGGGATGTTAAACATTGGAGTTACTTCCTTAGTACCCTTGACCGAAATATTAACCACAGCAGGGATCACATGCTTGAGCATAGGAGCAAGAGAAGGCTCTCCTTGCTCATTGGCCATAGCAGCAATTAAAGGACGGGCGTCAGCGGCGCTAGCCGAAGTAGGGACAGCCATTGCGCTAAAGAGGGTAATGCTGGCTAAGGCAATAGCCAAGGCAGACTGTTTTAATGACTTCATCAATTTACGGCAAAGAGCCCCTTGCCTCTAAGGACAAGGGAGGAATGCCGTCCTCCATGGTTCTAATTTCTGTGAAAAAGGTTTTGCGCTTCTCGATCAGCCTGTACAAGTCTGTGCTTTGTGCAGCTCATGACAGCTGCTCAAAAGCTTATTGATGTTACTTGAGAGCCTAATGGCAAATCTTTATTGCCATCGTCATCGTTATCGCCGATCTTTGACCTTTTTTATAAGGTTTCAGTTCCCTTGATTTCGTAAGTGCCTAACAGGGATATCTAACATGGGCTCTAGGAAACTGAAGATGCAGGAAACCGGTATCAGCGTGTACCTGAGCAGGTCGTATCAGTTGGGATCAGGGGAAAACACGCATTGTTTTGGTGCGCTACTCATTGCTTAACGCATGGTTGTATCTTAAGGCAAAGATCTTAGCGTTTACTTAGAGCTTTTGCTAAGTTTGCGCTAAGGAATGGGCTTTGTGCACACATTTTGGTCAGCTATTTTACGTCTCATTATCCCTATGGGCAAAAGCAAAGAAGTTTACAGATAGCGCACAAATATGCGGCGCGCTTGCATTATGATGGCGCATGACGGACAATTATGGGGCGTGTGCGTTGTTCACTGACGCATCAAGTGCGCTGGGATTGAGTTTAGGCAGATTTACAGTTAGAGCTTGCGTAGAGCTTGGCTTGGCTGTATTACCTTGCCCACAGCCTACCATATGACTATTAGCCTAATATGGTTATTAGCCTACATAGGCTTGCGGTCTTGTGTGCTCTAAGCACCGTTTGAGCAGAGGACTCAGCGCAGAGTTTATTTTTTAGAGGATGTCTGCAATGCGTTTTCTTGCAGGGAAAAAATTATTGGCTACCGCTTTAGCCTTAGCTTTTGCTGCCAGCACTTTAGGCTCAGCTGAAGCTGCTATGTCGCGTAAGCCTCAAGACAATTTATTCTATGCCACCTCCACTGAGCCTTTAGGCTTAGATCCAGCCTTAGTGGACGATAATGATTCCGGTAATGTGGCCTGCAATATTTATGAGTCCTTACTGCGCTTTAAGGAGACTACCACTGAGGTTGAGCCTTGCTTAGCCGAGCGTTGGGATATCTCTGAAGATGGCTTAGTTTACACTTTCTATCTGCGTCAGGGCGTTAAGTTCACCGACGGTACCCCATTCAATGCTGAGGCTGTGAAGTTCAACTTTGATCGTCAAAGCCCAGAGAACATGATCCCTAAGATGTCCTATGCCCCATTAGTCTTAGGTGATATCGAGAAGACTGAAGTTGTGGATGAGTACACTGTACGTATCACCCTCAAGAAGCCTTCTACTCCTTTCTTAAACAACATGGCAATGTGCTTTGCTGCTCCAATTGCCTCTCCAACCGCTTTAAAGAAGTACAACAATAACTTAATGGAGCACCCAGTCGGCACTGGCCCATATAAGTTAGTGGCTTGGGATCGTGGCCAACAGCTGATCTTAACCACCAATGAGGATTACTGGGGCCCTAAGCCAAAGATCCAGAACGTGATCATCCGCATCATGAAGGAGACCTCCGCTCGTGTGGTGGCCATCAACAATGGTGAGGTTGATATCATCAATGGCATCGATTCTAACGTGATCGACCAGTTAAAGGCCGGTGGCACCTCGATCTTCGAGGCTGAGGGTAACAACGTCAACTACATGGTTTACAACTGCCGTGACGGTTACATCACCGCTGATCGTGAAGTGCGTAAGGCTTTAGCTCAGGCTATTAATGTTCCAGAGCTGGCTCAGTCCTTATACAAGGAATACGCTGCTCCTGCTTACTCTTTCTTCCCAACCTTTATGATGGGCTATGACCCTAATGTTAAGGCTGTCAGCTACGATCCAGAGGCTGCCAAGAAGACCTTAGCCGAGAAGGGCATCAAAGAGTTAACCATCCTGACTTACTCCAACGCTCGTTACTACAACACTGTTGGTGGTCAGGTGTTAGCTGAGGCTGTGCAGGCTTACTTTGATAAGGTCGGCGTTAAGGCCAAGATCGACGTTTACGACTGGACTACCTTCAAGAGCAAGCTCTTAACCGATAAGTGGGATATCTCCTTCATCGGCTGGGTGGGTGATAACGGTGATCCAGATAACTTCATTAACATCTTAGCTAGCGATGATCCAATTGCTAACCAAGGCTTATGGTTAAACCCTGAGTTCATCAAGCTCATCCAAGACGCTACCCATGTGCCAAACGGCCCAGAGCGTGCTGCCCTCTATCAAAAGGCAGAGGCAGTCTTAGCTGAGGATGTAGGTGTGCTGCCAATTTCGCACGCTAAGACCTTATTGGCCTACCGTCCAAACATCAGCGGTCCATTTACTCACCCAATTGGTCTGAACTTCTTCCACAACGTGGTCAAGAAGGTTGACTAATTAAGGAAAGAGTAGCTTCCCTTAATTGCCATGGCTAACCATGGAAAACCATGGATACCCATGGCCACCAGCGCGGTTAAGAGACTGCGCTGGGACAGAGAGCCAAGTTAGAGCAGTTAGAATGGCTGCCACGACTTGGCTCTTTGTTTTGGAAAAAACAGAATTTTGGTGGCAAAGTTTTTCCTAGGTAAAACTATGCCCCCAGAGTTTTGGCACTAAACAATGTGTAGTGCGTAGTCAGCTAGATAATAAATGGCTTAGTGTAGCTAGCTTGATCGTTAGGGTTAAGTGGTAAAATGTGTTTTTATAAGGTGGCTAAAAATGTGATAGATGTCGCATTTTTATAAAAACTAGCTACAAAGATCAGGGGCGGCATAAAAAATTTTGTGCACCCCCTGCAAATTGCTGCCGTTGGAAAAGATAAGGGTCAGTGGATAAGCAGAGGTCTATCTCTAGCCTGCGTATCAGCTTGTTGAGGCGAGGCTCGTTAAGAGTAAGAGATAGAAAAAGGCTTGTTGGCGCTGACTTAACCTAATTGGACAGAAGTATGGGGGATTTGAGAAAAAAGCTCAGATCTTCTAGAATTTTGCCCAGTATCTGAATTTGTTTGCAGTGCTAAGGGACAAGCTGATGTTATTTTTTGCCGGAGGCAAAAAGTGACTGGTAGCAATCAGTTTTTTCTCTCCTTTTAGCGCTTTCGTACTCTTAGTTGCTCTTTTGCTCCTAAAGCTATTTGTTATCAAGGCATGATGCCAGCGATGTCGAATGCCATAAAAAGCATGATTGGCCTAAGTGTACGTCTATGCCAGTACCAGTAGCAGTAGTGAACTGCTTTTTTCGAGTACTGCCTATCATGCTTGTTTGTGACTAAGGATTCTTTTAATGGCTGCTCTAAGTCATATTCCTGTGCTCTTGTATGAGAGCTTAGATGGCTTGAAGATCAAGGCTGATGGTGTCTATATCGACGGCACTTTCGGTCGCGGTGGCCATTCTCGCCAGATCCTACAACGCTTAGGACCAAATGGTCGTCTGATCGGTTTAGATCGCGACCTTGAGGCAGTAGCCGTGGGACAAGAGCTGGCAGCTGAGGATCCTCGTTTTAGTATCGTCCATACTCCTTTCTCTCACCTCGTAGAGGTGTGCGCAGAGCGCGACCTTTTAGGTAAGGTCGATGGTATTTTGCTGGATATAGGCGTTTCTTCACCACAACTAGATGATGGGCAACGTGGCTTTTCCTTTGATAAGGATGGGCCGCTTGATATGCGCATGGATCAAAGCGCCGAGAAGAGTGCGCAGACTGTCATTGCTACTTATGACGAAAAGCAGCTGGCTTATGTCTTTAAGGTTTATGGTGAAGAGCGTTTTGCGCACAAAGTGGCTAAAGCCATTGTGAAAAGACGCGAAAGTGCACCGTTTACTACCACTAAAGACTTAGCCAATGTGATTGCTGGGGCTATTCCTAGCAAGCCAACCCCAAAGCACAAAGCTACTCGTTGTTTTCAGGCTTTACGCATTGAAGTTAATTCTGAATTAGAAGAGCTCAAGCAGGCGCTGCAAGGTGCGCTGCAAGTGCTCGCACCTCAAGGTAGATTGTGCGTGATCACTTTCCACTCTTTGGAAGATCGGATCGTTAAGACTTTTTTCCGAGAGCAAAGTGAGGGCGAAAAGGTGCCATCGGTAGTACCTTTAACCGCAGCACAGCTCGAAGAGCTCCGTTTACTTAGTGCCACCTTAGAGTTGGTTGGCGGCCCACAGAAGGCCGGTGAACAGGAGCTTGAGCACAATGTGCGTGCTCGCTCGGCTACATTACGTGTAGCAGCACGATTACCAGCCCCTAAGTTAAGAGAGGGGGAATAAATATGCGCGCGTTCTTTTCTCGTCAGCGGCATCGGCGCGATCCCCATGAAATGGATATGGCCTTACCGGAGTTGGGATCTAGTGTCGATAGCAGTGATGTACAACTAGAGGCCGATCAAGCTCAGTGGGCTAGTAGCGTGCTGGGAGGCGTGAGTGACGATGAGGTTGCTCCCGTGCACCGTCGCCATCATGAATCTGTCGCTGCCGCTACCGCTGCACCAGCACCTGCCGTTGCACCTGCAGCTGCTTACGCAGCTGCCTCCACAGCTGAAGAAGAGCCTAGTCCAAACGCTATTCTCAATCCAGCCGCAGTAGTGCTACAAAGCGAGCAGGATCCAATGGAGTTCTCGCCTGAGGCTTTAAAAGAGCTCGAGGCAGCAGCCGCTGCTGTCTTTGCAGAGCCTAGCCCAGAGTCGGAACAGGATGCTGTGGTCAGTGAGAGTGCCAACTCTGAGCAGACTAGCGTCCCAGCAGAGCAAACTGTTGCTGCTTCTGTAGCCGAGAGTGTTGCGGTCGTATCTGTAGCTGAACAGGCTAGCGCAGCAGCTGACGTAGCAAACCAAGCCGACGCCGACGCCGACGCTGACGTGGCGCAAGCACCAGAGCAAGAGCGCGAAAGCGCTGCTGCGAGCATGGTGACGCAGGATATTGCTGAGCAAGCTGAGAGTGCAAAAGAAGCAAAGGACAGTGCCGAAGACAGCGCAAAGGACATCGCCGAGAGCTGCGCCGAAGACAGCGCCGACGGCGTGACCTTGCATGCTGATACTAAGCCTGAAGGTGAGCCAACTTCTGTCGCCTCTGATCCTTCTAGCGATTGGAACTTTAGCTTAGAGGAAGTTGATAGCTCTTCGCTGCAAAATCAGCCTCGGATGTCGCTGAGCCCATTATTAGAGGGCGAGGCTAAGGCTCGCTACGAGCGTCAAGAAGAGTTACAGGCAGAGCGCGATTCTGCCCGTAAGCAGATCTTTTTCGTGCTCTCTGATGAAAACGAGTCTGAGATCTTTGATGCCTCAGTGCATAATACGCAATTGATTCAAGTGCGTAAGCCAACGCTGCTCGATGATGATAATGAGTATGGCGATGCGGAGACCGAGGACTTTGTCACCGGTAACGTGACGGTGCTGGCCACAGGTACTGACAGTGCTCGTGCAGTAAGCGCTGGTGGCTGTGGTGTAGCAGCTGAAGCCGGTGAGGCTGAAAGTGAGTCAGAGGAAGAGCCAAACGTTGAGGAGCTGGCTTTCTTACCAGGCAAGGAGCAGTTTAGAAGTACGTTCTCTTTAGGTGAGGATGCCTCTTTACGTCCACGTGAGCCAAAGTTACTTCCTATGCTCATGGATGACCTGCTGCACAATTGGCTGGTCTATAGCTTAGCGATTTTGGCTTGTTTGCTTTGCTTAGCTAAGATCTATCAAGTGCAAGAGACCCGTGAGCTGACGGCTAGCCTCAATGAGATCACTTTTAACAATGCTGATCTGGATAAAGAGTGGCTGAACCTGATGGCCACACGCCAGAGCCTATCTGAGCATGCCAAGATCCGTACTTTTGCCAGTGAGCAATTGCAGATGCAAGCGCCAAAGATTGAAAGTGAGCACGTGATCTCTTTAACGCCTCCAACACGGCGTTAAGTTGGCTTAAAACGCAGTCTGCAACGCATGGTGCGCTTGCGCTATTGGCGCATAAGCGCATAAGAACATGAGTGCATGAGCGCATAGGCGCATTAATCTCCAAACCCCCAGAGTGGCTTGTCCCTCGGGGGTTTCTAGTCTTTATTTTTGAGAATTGCTGAATGTGGAAAGATAAGCTGTCCTTACGGGGACGTGTTCCTATTGGACGCAAGGGGCATAAGCTCTGGTCGCGTCGTAAGAAGGAACACGATGCTCCTGAAGAGGATCTCACACGTAAAACTGAGCTTCGTATTGAAGAGGCTTTGGAGCAGCAAGCTACCTCCGGAAAGAAGTCCGCTGGTGTTGGTGGTCGCGTGTTAGCTACTGCCATTCTGGGTGGCGCAGAAGAAGGTAATGGCGCTAATCCTAATTTCCAATTAAGCCGCTTTCGTATCGGCATTGTGATGCTGGTAGTGGTCAGCTGTATTGTCTTTTTATTGGGACGTTTGGTCTGGATTCAGATCTTGCACCCTGAGCGACTGATTGCTGAGGGTGACGAGCGTATCGTGCGCAATTACAAATACGAGCCAGCACGTGGCTTGATCTCCGATCGCAACGGTAAGATCCTCGCACTTTCAGTGCCAATGAAGAGCATTTACGCTGATGCCCGTACCTTAAAGGACAATAAGGTCACTTCTGATCCTGAGCTTTTACGCAAGATCGCAGCAATTCTCGATATTACCCCGCAAGAGCTGTTTAAGGATATTAAGGATCCTTCGCGCCGTCACATCCGTCTTAAGCAGTACTTAAGCCCAGATAAGGCCAGAGAGCTGGCTGCTTTGCATGTTGAGGGCATCATTATTAACGACACCTATCAGCGCTATTACCCAACAGGAGAGATCAATGCTCACCTCGTGGGTTTTCTCAATAGTGAAGGCAATGGTGTCTATGGTGTTGAGCAGAGCTTTAATCAATTCCTCTCTGCTGAGACCTCGAAAAAGCAGGCTTTAAAAGATCTGCATGGCCATATTATTGAGAATATCTCGGTGCTGGAGCAAGGCAAGCCAGGCGGTAATTTGGTGCTCAGCGTCGATGACCGCTTACAATCTTATGCTTACTCCACCTTGCGTGATACGGTCAATAAGCACGAGGCTAAAGCAGCCTCACTAGTGATGATGGATGTGCGCACCGGCGAGGTGATGGCTATGGTGAACTACCCTAGCTTTGATCCAAACGATCGCTCCGTCTTTGACTCAGAAAAAGCCCGTAATCGTGCAGTAGCAGATACCTTTGAGCCAGGTTCTACCTTAAAGCCTTTTGTGGCCTTAGCCGCTCTTGAGACAGGGCAGGTGAATTGGACTGAGGTCTTTGATACACGCCCGTATTACGTTAATGGCAAGCTGATCCGCGATAGCCATAAGATGAACCAAGCTACCTTGTTGGACATTATCAAATACTCCTCCAATATTGGTATGGCTCACATCTCTCAGCGTATTGGCCCAACCTATATCCTGCAAATGCTAGAGCGCTTTGGTTTTGGTGCCAGCACTAATTCTGGTCTAGTCAGTGAGGTCAATGGCCGATTGAATACTACGCGTACTTTCTGGTCTGAGATCGATAAGGCTACCTTAGGTTTCGGCTACGGTATTACGGTGACAGCAGTGCAGCTGGCTTCGGCTTATGCCACCTTGGCTAATTACGGAGCCAGATTGCCAGTAAATATTTTGCGCTCAGTGCAAAGCCCAAATTATGCGCAAGTGGCTAACGTCAATGAGATCCGCCGCATGCACACGGCCTTAGAGACAGTAGTGGAGCAGGGCTCAGGTGGTCGTGCTGCTATTAATCGCTACCGTATTGCTGGTAAGACGGGTACTGCTCACATTGTGCGTGATGGCAGCTATGTCGATGATTATGTGTCGTCATTTGTGGGCTTTGCCCCATTGTCCAACCCACGTTTTGTGCTGGTAGCCGTGGTCTTTTCGCCACAAGTGGGCAGCTATTACGGCGGTGCCGTTTCAGCTCCTATCTTCCGTGATGTAATGACGCGTGCTCTGCAGTTGTATAACATTCCGCCAGATCGCCAATAGCTCGCGGTGGCTGTTAGCTCCAGCCGCCGGATGGGTAAAGGAGCTCAAGCGCGATATGGACTGCAGCGCATAGTGGCGCTTGTCCAATTAGGACTCTGCAGGATGCCCACAAAACGGGTAAAATAAGCACTCGCTGTCATTGACAGCAATCTTTTTTGTCTTGAGAGCGGTACGCTCTGCGTAGGACGCAGTGTGCTATGCGCAGGCGCTGTTGCAGGTAACAGCAGCCTTGCGCTTGCGCAGCAGCTGCTTTGCAGCTGCTTTGCAGCGGCTACCTTACAGCAGCCTTGCCGCGTCAGAGACCTTTATTTGGGGCTCAGAGCCTCAAGATATTTTCATGTGCGCAGACTCGACGGCACAAAGCCTTCAGCTTCCATCAGCTGCAGAAATCTCAGGCTTATAGAGAAGCGCAGATCCTTATTTAACCGAAATCAAAACCATGGAGGACGGCAATGCCGCCGCTGTTTTGGCTTAGCTAGGCTTTAAGCAGTTGTGGTTCCTTGCCGTAAGTTGATGAAATTTGAAGGCAACATCGCGAGTGTGTGCGAGTACCTCGAGATCTCGTCTGTTTTTAACGAGACTCTGTGGCAATTGCTCTTGCGCTTTAAGGTAACTGGCATTGAGTGCGACTCCCGTCGAGTAACTAAGGGCACGATCTTTTATGCCCGTAAAGGTGCTCACTACGACCCTTTTGCTCACCTTGAAGAGATCAAGGCTAAAGGCGCTGTAGCTGTTCTGATCGACGCCCCTGAAGAGATTAAAGATGAGGCCGACGAGCAAGAGCTGCAACAGAAGATCCGCTCGGGCAATCATGTGAACACGCACTATATTTCTGATAAAGAAGCGTCGGTTGCCGATTACCATGCTACGGATAATACCCCCGAGGCCCAAGCGATCTCTGCCGCCAAGATGGTGCGCTTGGTGCTGCCTCGTCACAAGAGCTTAAGTGCTCTTGCTGGTTTTATTTTCGGTGAGCCTTCGCAGCGTGTGCGAGTGATTGGTGTGACTGGTACCAACGGTAAGAGCACCATTACTCACTTAATTGCCCAAATGCTCAATGCCTGCGGTCACAAGTGCGCTGTCTTTGGCACCCTAGGTTTTGGCTTCTTAGGCCAATTTGAGCATACGCCTAATACCACTTTAGATGCGATTACGCTACAGCGTGAGCTCAAGCATTATGCCGATCTGGGGGCTGAGTATGTGGTGATGGAAGTCTCTTCGATTGGCTTCTGTGAAGGTCGTGTTGCAGGCGTGCATTTCTATGCAGGTGGTTTTAGCAATCTCTCGCGCGATCACCTCGACTATCACCTCACCATGGAGGATTACTTTACCTCTAAGCTCAACTTTCTCCGCATGGTGCCTTCCTCCCGTCTGGTGATTAACTGCCAATACGATGCCGGTCGTCGTATGGCTGAGGCTATCCCTAATTGCTATGAGGTCACGCTCTCTAAAGAGCGCTCTGACAATAACCTTGCTCATGCCCTCAACATTAAGCGCATTAATTACTTGCCTAACTCTCTGGAGCTCTTTGTCAGCAAAGGTGAGCGCACCACCATGCGCACCGAGATCAAGCTTTTAGGCGAATTTAATGCCGAAAACTACGCTGTAGCTTTAGGCATCATGTTGGCCATGGGATATGACTACAAGTTCTTGCTGCGTGAGAGTCCAAAGCTGCGCCCAATTACCGGTCGTATGGAATGCTTTACCACCGAGAACATGCCACGTTTGATCGTGGATTATGCCCATACCCCAGATGGCGTGGAGCAGGCCTTAAAGGCAGTGCAAAGCCACAGCAGCGACAATAGCCGGATCTTTGTGGTGTTAGGTTGCGGTGGCGATCGCGATAAGGGCAAGCGCCCAATTATGGCCACTAAGGCCTCGGTCTATGCTGATTACGCCATTTTTACGGCCGATAACCCACGCACCGAGTCGCTGAGTAATATCCTTGAGGATATGATGATGGCGATTGTGCCGCAGTCTTGTGATGAGCTACTTGAGCAAAAGTTGGAAGCAGGTGAGATCGCTCCTGAGGTGGTGGCTAATTGGCAAGAGCGTAAACAGCGTGTCGCTTCGTACCTGCAATCCAAACAAGATGAAGTCCAAGCGCAGATCGCTGGTGTGAGTCTAGATCTGCTGAACTATAAAGGAGTTGACTTGACCGACTTGACTCCTCAGCAGCTTCAGCAGAAGCAACAGTGGCAAAAAGAGCATGATCGGCTGAAGAAGCTGTTAGATCTCTTACAACAGAGTAAGCATAAAGATTGGATCAAGGCCGAGCTGGGTTCGATTGAGTCTACTGATCCTAAAAATGAGCTGCTGCGCTGTGACTTTGCTAGTGATCAGGAATTTGAGGAGATGCGCCGTCAAAAAGACAGCGAGCTCGTCAATCATGCCCCAAGCAACGGTGACTATGCCCAAGATCACCCTGTGCTGATTGGTTTGCCTGTAGGCTTGCCACAAACTGGCGCTTCGCAGCGTAATGTGGTGGTACTGGGCGATCGCTACCAAGCTATTCGCTTTGCCTTTGAGCATGCCCGCAAGCAAGATTGTGTGCTGATTGCCGGTAAGGGCCATGAGGATTATCAGCTCTTTGCCAATGACACGATCCACTTCTCTGATCGTGAGATCTGTTGTGAGCTCTTAGGGATCAAGCTGCCAGAACAACAGGAGGCCGCTGACCAAGAAGCAGCTGCTAGTGCTGCTAGCCAAGACAAAGATAGCGGCAATGCCGTGACCATTAAGGAGTAGAGAGGCAAAGGATCTGGCAAGTCCACCACCGCGCAAGCTGGAGGATAAGCCGGATCGCTTCTATTCTCGAAATAAGAAATACCAAGGAGGGCCCGTCAAGGGCCTATACGAT